>CAXBMV010000055.1:0-9951 GCA_963976575.1 uncultured Gammaproteobacteria bacterium
CTCGGGTTGCCTCGGGCGGCGAACTGTCACGCATCAGCCTGGCGATACAGGTCATCATGAGCGAGTCTTCACAAATCCCGAGTCTGATTTTTGACGAAGTGGATAGCGGCGTCGGCGGCGGCATAGCCGAAATAGTCGGCAAGAAATTACGCCTGTTGGGCGCAGACAGGCAGGTGTTCTGCGTAACCCATTTACCGCAGGTGGCATCGCAGGCGCATCACCATTACCGTGTGGAAAAGCTGCGCGACAAGGGCAATACAACCACTGCGGTGGTGCTACTCGACGACATCGAGCGTCGCGAGGAAATAGCACGCATGCTTGGCGGGGTGACCATTACTGAACAGACCCGGGCTCATGCCAGTGAAATGATTGCCAGCCAGGAGTGAAACTGACCAGGATTGGTATTATTTCTTTTCCTTATCCTTGAACTGGCCGTATAAGACCATGGTATGTTCGCTGATGACGAAGTCATATTTTTCGGCGATTTCTTTCTGACGTTGTTCGATGATTTCATCGTAAAATTCAACCACCCTGCCGGTAGCGATATCGACCAGGTGATCGTGGTGCTCGCCATCATTCACTTCAAATACCGCGTAGCCGCCATCAAAATGGTGGCGCGTAACCAGACCTGCGGTTTCGAACTGGGTCAACACCCGGTATACCGTTGCCAGCGCAATTTCTTCCCCCGACTCCAGCAACATTTTGTAAATGTCTTCTGCCTTGAGGTGGCGATCCTCTGAATTTTCCAACAATTCGAGAATTTTCATGCGTGGCAAGGTGACCTTAAGGCCCGCATTTTTAATATCGGATAATTCCATCGATTATTCTCACAGTGATTGCAGCAAGTTGGTCAGAACAGTATGATCGCGCCTTCAACCGCAAGCAGCGAAACCATGAATTTACTGCCCATACGAACTTTGATTGCAGGCGTAATCGCGATTATAGCACTGTCGGCCTGTGTCTATCGAATGGATATCGAGCAGGGTAACCGTATCGATGCCACGCAAATGCAACAACTCGAAATCGGCATGACGAAAAAACAGGTCGAGTTCCTGCTGGGAACGCCAGCGGTGATCGACCTGTACAAGCCGGATCTGTGGCATTACGTTTTTTTCTTGAGAAAAGACGGTGACCAGATAGATAACAAGGTGCTCACACTGGCCTTCGAAAACGGACTTTTAGCGCAAATCGACGGTGACCTCAGTTCTGCGGATTAGCAGCAACACCTTTTTTCATTTTCAGCCCCTTCGCCGCGCGTTGGCGTCGAACTTCCTTGGGGTCGGCGATCAACGGCCGGTAAATTTCGATTCTGTCACCGTCGTTTAATCGGTAATCTTCAGCCACAGCCTTACCGAATACACCAAGATCACAGGAATCCAGGTCGATTTCCGGGAATTGCAGTTTGATTTGTGATTGCCTGACGGCGTCTCTCGGTGAACTGCCGGCATCGATTTCGGTTTCTATAATGACTTGCCTGTGCGGGGTTGCATAAGCCACTTCGATCACTGTTTTATTGCTCATTCAAAGCCTGTGCCCGATTACAAAAAGATTCCACCATGGTATTGGCAATCCGCGTAAAAGCTGGCTTTATGAGCATTGCCGTCAGGCTTTTGTCCATATCGAAACTCAGCGCCAGCTCGATCTTGCTGGCATCCCCTGCGATCGGGGTAAAGCGCCAACATCCCTGCAGCTGCTTGAAAGGACCTTCGATAAGAGTCATCTCGATCAGGCGGCCGGGCTGCAGATTATTCCTCGTCTTGAACCAGTGATCAAGTTTGCCCTTTTTCATCAAAATGGAAGCTTCCATTATGCTGTCGTCAGCCTGGTGGATTTTTACCCCGCCACACCAGGGCAGGAACTGCGGATAGGCGGCTACGTCGTTGACTATCTGGTACATATACTCAGCCGAAAACGGCATCAGCGCACTGCGCAATATTTCCGGCATGGCCTCAGGTAATTCCGAGTGACGCTATGATTACGATGAGCAGCAAAACCGGCGTGATATAGCGAATCAGATAATTCCAGATTTCAAAACGAATTTTATGAGTGAAAGCCAGTTCTGCAAAACTGACTTCCCGCGGGATAACCCAGGCGACAAAAATACAGGTGAACAATGCGACAAAAGGTTGCACCAGGTGATTGGAGAAAAATATCAGCACATCATCGAAACCGGCGTTGTTGACCAGGCGCACAGCTTCGTCTCCAAAAAATAATGCCAGTGTAAAACCGGAACCGTTCCAGACACTTTGCGCCAGGATGACGCCCATGCCGAATAGCCATACGCCGCACCCCAGTAAACAGGCCGCGCGCAGACGACTGCAATCAAATTTGCGTTGCAGGTAGGTGATCGGACTTTCCATCAATGCAATTGTCGTGGTCAGGGCTGCCAGTGTTATCAACAGATAAAACATTGCCGCAAAAAGACCTGCCGAATCAAAATGGGTGAATACCACCGGTAAAATGGTGAAAGCAAACTGGTTGTGCAGCTCGGGTTCATAACCGGTCGAAAAAATAAGCGCGTTAATGGTAAGGCCGGTGAATATAGAAAACAGCAAGTCGATAGCAATTACCAGGGAAGCCGAGTAACCGATAGAAATGCCTCTGGGCAGATAGCGCCCGAAGGCGATCATCACGCCGACAGCCAGCACCAGTGTGTAGAAAGCCCGTTGCAGGGCGACAATCGGGGTGCGCGCGTCGAAAGCGCTGAAATCGGCGTATAGCAAGTACTTGACGCTGTTACCGAATTCAGAGGAGTAGATCGCCAGTATCAAGCCGCAGGCCAGCAGGAAGATCATCAGGGGAACCAGCAACAGGCAAATACGCTCGAGTCCCTTGCGTAATTCCTGGGCGCTTATGGTTACCAGCAAGATAATAAACAGGGTTAACCAAAGTGCCATGCGCTCGCTATCAAACATGAAATCGTGGAATAGCAGGCTCGACTCTTCGATGCTGATATTGGCAAACATGCCGAGGGTCGATTTGAAAAAATATGACAGTGCCCGACCACCCATCACACAAAGGCTGGCGGTAATCAGGAATGCGGCGAGCATGGATCCCAGCCCGATCAACTTCCAGTACACCGAGGCGCGGTATTGTTCTGACAGCTTTTGAAAACTGGCGGCCGGGTCACTGAGCGCCAGTCTACCGAGCATTAACTCGGCCATCATCAAAGGCAGCCCGAGGATAAAAAGGAAGAGGATGTAGAACAGCAGGAAGACACCGCCGCCATTCTGCCCGGCCATCGCCGGAAAGGTGAGGAAATCATTCAGGCTCAGGGTCGCCCCCGCCGTGATGATGACGAACGCAGTTCTTGAGCGCCAGGTAAAGGCGTGTTCGGTGCTAATCATCGGTTAAGCGCAAAAGCCAGGGTGGTCCATTATCCAGAAGATATAAAATTGTCACAACAGATTGGATCGATTGGGTCATAGTCATGTATGCATGTAATAGCAGGTTTTCAGGCATATGTCCTGCCCGTGAACACCGCACTACTTTCATGCTGTCGCCTCGATCTCAAGGCTGAAGCCAGCGCTTAAGGGTAAATGATCGGATAACTGCCCCCAGGGATAGCGGCTCAGGCATTGCGCCTTTAGCAGTTGCAGGCCGCGGAAATAAATTCGGTCCATTTGCAAAAATGGGCGATGCGACGGGAAGGTCCTGGCGTAGCTTCCGTTCAGGCAGCGCATGGCTTCCTGCATGCCGAAGCGGGTTTCAAGAAACCTGCCGAGTCGACCATGCCAGTCGTTAAAATCGCCGGCGATAATCAATGGATGGCTCGAATCTATGGTAGTGTCGATGTAGTTTTTAAGCAGTTTTAACTGACGCTTGCGCTCGAATCCGATCAGATCCAGGTGGACGCATACCAGATGTAAAGGCTGGCCCAGACCTTCGATAGTGACGACAGCGTGGAGGAAGCTGCGACTGGCCCGGCGAAAACGGGACAGGTTGAAGTTATTCCATTCCTCGAGGTTGTACTTGCTCAGTATGGCATTGCCATGATGGCCGCTGCGATAAACCGCATTCTTGCCATAGGCGTAGTGTGGCCAGATAGAATCGGCAAGAAACTCGAACTGGGAAACTTCGGGCCAGTTATCTATGCCGCTTTCGTGCAGACTATGCTCGCCCTGAATTTCCTGCAGCATGACGATATCGACATCGGTCTGGCGGATATGCTGCCTGATACGGTGCAGCACAAAGTCGCGGTTGTAGCGATTAAACCCCTTGTGCAGGTTGTAAGTGAGGACATTGATTATCGGCATGTTAGCCCGGACTAATGCCGGTCTGCTTCGGGGCGACGCAGGTTTCTGAACACCTTCACTTCCCAGGGACGCATCGCCACCAGCAGGCTGTGACCTATGCGTTGCTCGTGGGGCAGACTCTCCGAATCTTTGATCATGCCGTTTAACTCCCTGGCCAGTTGCTTGATCTTGCCGATGATTTCTGTGCTGGCTTCCCTGCTGATTGAGCCGGAGGAAAAAATCCTTATTTCGTCACTGGCATTGAAAGACGAGTTGAAAAACTCAGACTGTACCTTTTCTTCAAAAAAATGCTGGATCGGTCCCTCGGCAATCCATTTGAAATTGGGTGAAATCAATAACTTCACCCGATTACCGGGCTGCAGCTCGATTATCTTCATACGGTCCAGCCGCGCCAGCAGTTTAATCCCTTCGCTTTCACTGATCTGGTAAAGCCGGATGATTTCGCTGAACTGGTAGCGATTGACGAGGAAGTGGGCCATCAGTAGCAACTTGATATCAGATACCAGTTCTCTTTCCTGGGCAAGCGTCAGTTCGTGAGTCAATGCGACATTTTCTTCCATCTGCTGCACCAGTTCGCTAAAACCGATTTTCAGCAATAGACAAACCTTTTCGACTCGTTCGAGGCTGAAACTGCGCTCGGCGAAAAGGCGTTTGACACTGGCCTCTGACAATTCCAGTGCCTCGGCGACCTGGCGGTAGTTGATACGCTGCTTGCGTAACTCTTGCTTGAGGGTGTCGATAATCTGATTGGTTTGCGACATGGTATTACCTGACGATACCGATCTGTGATCCAGCCACTACTATGCGGCAAGATGTCGCGTTTGGCAATTATGGGAAGAAGGCTGTAATTCTCCGGGTCTGCTACTGCAGGCCCGGAGAAAAGCATTTTAAAGGTGGCTACTGCTGCTTCTACTAGAGATGGAAGAGGTAATTGACTTGCAGCGAATCGATGTCGTCGCGAATCACGTATTCGAAGCGCAGAGCGCTCCTCTGGTCAAGGTAATACGCGAGGCCGGCACCGACCATGAGGCCGCTATCGTCACCGAAATCGACACCTGCACGTGCCAGCCAGCCCAGATCGCCGCTTATCAG
This sequence comes from uncultured Gammaproteobacteria bacterium, assembly GCA_963976575.1. Lineage (GTDB taxonomy): Bacteria > Pseudomonadota > Gammaproteobacteria. The sequence goes on from CAXBMV010000055.1 coordinate 5,349, forward strand.
GCCATCGACAACATAGGTAGCCCAGAGGCCATCGCTATCCTGGCGAAAACCATAATCCATGTAGCCGAATTCGACCGAACTCTTTACACCGGCCATTACATTGACCTGATCAAGCTGGTAGGCACCAAAAAACTGGAAACCGGTCTCATCGCTAGCCGGACCGCTGATGGAATTGTTGGAAATGCCGGCGCCGATGGAAAACTTGTTTTTATCCAACAAAGCATTGTGGCTTTCTGCGCTCGCCAGATTAGAAAATAATGTTGCCGAAACTGCGAGAAGAATCGCAAGTTTGTGCTTTGAAAATTGCATGCTGATGTCATCCTGTTATGTGGGAGCGAAGCTTATCACAGAGGCACAGACAGTCTATGAACTAGTTTACAAAGGAAAACAGGAGGCAGACCGCGTTTTTCGCGTATCAGCAGTTCTGCAATGACTTCACAAGCAGTCCAGGTTTGCGCGGTGTAACCTGTTTATCCAGTGCGGCATAGATTTCCAGTTGAAATCTATTGTTTTCCCCACGAGTTAATCACCGGTGAGAAGTTGAACCGGCAATGACTTGAAATCTGGTCAGTACCCATCGACTAGCGATATAACAGAACCGGTATTTTACAGGCACGTAGCATTTCGGTTGTGGTCGAGCCAATGATCAGGTTTCTGATCCTTGAGTGGCCGAAAGCACCCATGACCAGCAGGTCATGATTTCCGCTTTCAACCGCTTCACAAATCACTTTATCGGCCTGCCCGGGAACCAGTCGCGTACTGACGCTATAACCGGCCTCTGTTAGCGATGCTGCCGCCTGCTGCAATTGCCGATTGGCTTCGCTGCTATCACTGCCTGCCATTAGAATCTCGCATTCAAGGTCTTTCAACAGACCTTGTCCGGCGAGGTTCTGCACTGCCTTCAATGCACTGGCACCGCCATCGAAAGCGATCAGGAAGCGATTGATGGGTTTGAATTTTCGCGCCGCGACCAATATTGGATGTCTTACCGAACGAGCCACACGTTCCAGATTCGAGCCCAGATGTAATCGTTCGAAATTGGCCGCTTCTCCGCGCTTTCCGATGACGATCATATCCACATCTTTCCCCAGGTCTTCTACAGTTTCAACAATTTCGCCATGGCGAAGCCTGGTCGAAATCGCTGTGACACCCTGATCCAGCATTCGCTGTTTGGCGTCTTCGAGAATGGCCCGTCCACGTTTCTGCGCCAGATTCGCTTTCATCGCATCCAGCTCGACCAGCTCTTCCAGTAAGGCACTTCTGGCACCGAGACCGATGCTGCCGCTGAAATTTTTCGGTTCGCTGGAAACCTGTCGCCTGCCGAGCACATGGATGATTTCTAGGCTACCTCCGGCCCGTTCCAGAAGCCAGCGGGCATGATCGCAAACACTTACGGAATATTCGGACCCATCTACCAGAGCCATTAATTTTAGTTCAGTTGTCATTATCAGTGCCCCAGTAGTTTCTCGAGTGCGCCCGGCTTGTCGTGAACCCCTAGTTGATCGACTATGGTCTCACTGGCTTTATTAAGCCCTATAACTTCAACCACTGCACCCTCGCGTCGAAACTTTAGTATGACCAGATCCAGCGCAGTCACGCTTGATATGTCCCAGATGTGGGCGTCGGTCAAATCTATGGTGACATGCTCCAGGACTTCCTTGAAATCAAATGACTGATTGAAATCTTCCACCGAGGCAAAAAATAATTGCCCCTCGACAATATAACTGCGCGACAAGCCATCATCGCTCAATACCGAGCTGATACGGAATATCTGGGCGATTTTCCAGGCAAAGAAAATACCTGAAAACAAAACCCCGAATAACACGCCTATCGCCAGGTTATGTGTAGCCAACACCATGCCGACGGTTACCAGCATAACAATGGAGGAACTGGCGGGGTGTTCCTTTATGTTTTTGATCGAAGACCAGCTGAAGGTACCGATGGACACCATGATCATGATCGCAACCAGCGCGGCCATGGGTATTTGTTTCACCCAGTCGCCGAGGAAGATGATCATCAATAGCAAAAACAGGCCCGCACACAGGGTTGATAGTCGCCCTCGCCCACCGGATTTGATATTGATCATCGACTGACCAATCATCGCACAACCGGCCATGCCGCCGATAAATCCAGTGGCGGTATTGGCAATCCCCTGGCCTATGCATTCCTGGTTTTTATCACTGGTGGTGTCGGTTAGTTCATCGACAATCGATGCCGTCATCAGCGACTCCAGCAGACCTACCGCGGCGACAGCAGCTGAATAAGGCAGGATAATCATCAGGGTTTCCATGTTTAGCGGAATGTCTGGAATGAGAAAAATCGGCAAACTGGATGGCAACTGCCCCATGTCGCCTACCGTGCGCAAGTCGAATGCAAAATAAATCGACAGCCCGGTCAGCACGGTAATACAAACCAGTGGGGACGGTATCGATCGGGTGATATAGGGGAACAGGTAAATGATGCCAAGACCGGCTGCAACCATAACGTAGGTTAATCCGGGAACGTGAATCAATTCGGGTAACTGCGCCATAAATATCAGTATGGCCAATGCGTTCACGAACCCGGTCATCACCGAGCGTGAAACGAAACGCATGACGTAGCCAAGCTTTAACAATCCGGCAACCACCTGTAGCAACCCGGCGAGTACAGTTGCCGCGAGCAGGTATTCGAGTCCGTGGTCTTTTACCAGGGTAACCATCAAAACCGCAGTTGCCGCCGTTGCCGCTGAAATCATGCCCGGTCTGCCACCGGTTATGGCGACGATTACCGCGATAGAAAATGACGCAAAAAGCCCAACCTTGGGGTCGACGCCGGCAATGATGGAAAAGGCGATGGCTTCAGGGATCAAGGCCAATGCGACCACTAGTCCGGCCAGCATATCGGCGCGAATCTGTCCCAACCAGTCATCTCGAAGGCGGGATAAGGAAAAATTGTTCAATGGAACTCTCGTATATCAAAAAAATGGCGTGAAAACTGCTCTCACGAAGGCCTGGTTGCTATTTCGTCACTACCGCCGTGAGGCTGTGCTTTTGCCTGCGCCTGACGAATCGTCGGGGCGTGACAAACAACAGGAAGGGACAGGGTATAGATGTCGTTTCAAAAGGCCTGAAGCGAGCGCGGAGTATAGTGGTAGTATCCAGTGTTTGCACCATTCGGCGGATAGATAAATGGCGATCAATCTACTGATTTGAGAACGACTTCACTATCAAATGGGCTGTAAGTCAATCCGCGCCGCAATGCCACCGCGGAATCCGACGCAAAGCGTCGTCTTGGAATCTGCGCAGCGGATATCCGGGATCTCCAAATACCATCGCGACAATCGTTTGGAGATCCCGGACAACGCCTGCGGCGTTTCCGGGATGACCTTCGCCTTTTTTGGGCTTTGCTCAAAACCTGCGGAGAACGTGCAGATTGCAGTGAAGAGGTATTGTTTGAAAGCAAAAATGTTCACGTCATCCCGGAATCTGCGCAGCAGATATCCGGGATCTCCAGAGGGATGACGTTAATTTTGGCTCGCCTTCCCTTAAACAATCCCTGGACCGGGGCATCGCTTATATTCGTCCCTGTATAGTTTTATGCTCCCGCATTCCTGTCATATATTCGCCTGGCAACGCACGTCCAAATGAAGATGAACGCGAGCTCACCGGCAAAAATCATCTCGTTATAATGCGGAATAACCGAGCCAGGAAATAAGAATAGAGCCATAAAAAACGTCAAGTAAGCGAAATTCCTTTCCTTATCGCCTCTTGCTAAGAAATCAATAAGCATGCGTTTTCTAATGCTGATTGATATGAGCAAAATTGCAAGTATCAGCAAACTAGTGATGGCTCCGTTTTCAAACCTTAGTACCACTGGGAACCCTAAAGATGCCGACAAAATCAAGAATACTATTCTTGAAAATACATCCTTTTCCGAATAGGTACTCATTCAACACCAAAGAATATAGGCCCGCGAGAAATGAAGCGTATCCCAGGTACCTGTCACTTTTACATCCCCGTTTCCTCTGAAGCTGGCAGATTAGAATCTGCCAGCGAAATTATTTCCTGAGCTGACTGTTCCTCTCCCTTGAGATAAATGCATCCACTTCCATTGCAGGACTAAATCGAAATTTGCCCCTCAAGAAAAATGATCGCTGACCCAGCCAGTCGCACTCGGTCCCCGTCAAGCTCGCAATCGATAACACCGCCCCTGGTGGACAGCTGTTTGGCCTTCATTTTCCGCCTGCCCAGGTGCTGCGACCAGAAAGGCGTCAAACAGCAATGTGCGACGCCGGAAACCGAATCTTCGGGTACGCCATTCGCCGGCGCAAAAAACCGGGAGACGAAGTCAAATTCATTTGAGGCCGGCGCGGTCACTATAACCGCCGGGAGATCAAGATTGGCTAACGCCACAAAATCAGGCTGCAAATCAGCAACCATATCTTCGTTTTCAAAAACGCATAGATAATGTTTGCTGGCAAGTAGCTCACGCGGAGTCTCCCCAAGAGCAGCCACCAGCGCGGTTGGGCAAACGACCGGCTGTGGCACCAGGGCCGGCATGTCGATGACGAGGCTGCCCGCTTCACGCAGAACGACCATATCACCGGCTGGATTGAGAAATTTCA
>CAXBMV010000056.1:0-9908 GCA_963976575.1 uncultured Gammaproteobacteria bacterium
TCAAGTCGGTTTTTGAGCGAGTCGGTAATCTTGCCCACCATGTGAACACCCAATCGGCGATGTGGATCGACGTCATGGGTGGCGGCGCGACCTATCATGGTGGCGAGTTTCGCCTCAATTTTCATCATAGCCATAATGCCATGCTATTGATGAATGACCGGGGTGCGCAACGCTGGGTGAAACTGATGGCAGAAACCCTGAATGACCCGGCCATCGATCTGACCAGCGATGCCCGAGTCAGACCGGCAATCAATACTTTCCTGAAGCATTTTGTCGGGAAATATGCGCAGGAATTCGCCTTCTCGAACTGCGGTGATTTCGGCGAAATCAATCCTCCGGTTAAACGCCGCATCAATTTCCTGAACATGCCGTCGGATGCCATCGAAGCATTGTCCGAAGATGAATTGAAAGATGAGCTCGAAGCCAGAGGCGTCGATGTCAGTCACCTGAAGGACAAGGCGCAACTGGTCAACACGGCAATGAGGTTATAAGGTTTTTGATTATGACCTTTGCTTCAGAGTCAGGCCTTACATACTATTTAGGCATTTGTAAGGCCTGATCCTTTAACGACATCAGTAGCTTTTTATCTGTTCCGCCAGAGCCATGGCACATTGCTGTAGATCAGATCTGGATGCGCAGGCAAAACCCATTACCAAACCATTCAGGTGGTTTTTCTGCTGAATGTTTTGTTGCAGGTAATAATCAGATAGCGGGTGAGCGATGATACCCGTCTCGGCGAGCTTCTGGCTGAGTTCGGCGTCGTTAATCTGTGCGGGCAAATTCAGTATGAAGTTTAATCCACCGCCTGCGCCGCTTATGGTGGTGACGTCGCCAACGATATCTTTCAATAGTTGTATGAGAAATTGCTCCCGCTTTTGGTAAGTCTTGCGCATTTTTCGGATGTGACTCATAAAATGCCCCTGGTTTATAAATTCAGCCAGTGCGGGTTGCTGAAATGTCGCCACCGACAGTTCGGATTGGGCCATGTTATTGGCGACTTTTACCAGGGATGGAGGAACGACAATATAGGCGAGCCGCAGTGACGGAAACAATGTCATGCTAAATCCGCCCATGTAGATTACGCGCTGATCGAAATCCATGGTCTGGATTGGCGGGGGGGCTTGCCCCGAAAAGTCGAACTCGCAGCCATAGTCATCTTCCAGTATCCAGGCGTTGTTGGAAGACGCCCAATTGAGTAGTTCAAGCCGCCGGGGCAGCGACATTATTTTTCCGAACGGATAATGGCGCGATGGCAATACATAGGCGAGTCTTGCCTTTCCCTTGAAGCTGTACGCCTGCTCGACAACGACTCCTTCATCATCGATGGGCACTGTTAGTGTGTTGATATCTGCCGAGGTAAACGCGTTGCGACGGCTGGCCATACCCGGATCACCAAACCAGACCGAATCTTCCCGATTCAACACAAGCGCGACGATGCGATGAATCGCCTGTTCCGAACTGGCAACAACAATCACTTGATCGGGTTCGCAGTTCAGTTCACGGGTTAAGCGCAAATTTTCTGCAATGGCCCGCTTTAACGGTGGATACCCGGCTGCATCCCCATAATTCATCGCTGTGGACTCAGGATTGATCAGGGTCTTTTTAAGTATTCTCATCCACTTCGAATAAGGGAATGAACTGAAATCAGGCAGTGCGGGGTTGAACGGCACAGATTGGGAAGAAGTATAGGAACGCGGATATTGCAGGTATTGATTGCCGCGTTTTGACAATTGAGGCGGGGTTCGAGAGGGGGCGCTTTTTGGCCTGTTTGGGGCCAGGCCATTGACGTCGCGCTCCAGCGATGTTTCGCGCACCACCGGGTGATCAATGACAAATGTGCCCTTGCCAACCGATGACGACAAATAGCTTTCCGCGACCAGCTGTTCATAGCTTTCCCGAATGGTAGTGCGCGAAAGCCCTAGCTCATGCGCAAGCTCACGCGTAGAGGGAACGCGAGTACCGATTGCCAGTTTTCCGGAAAGTATCATTTCGCGGATCTGCCGGCTAAGTTGGTGAACTATGGTTTCCTGTTCACCCCTGGAAATTTTGATACTGCTCAATTGAACAGTGGTGTTCGGTAGCATGCGCTTGTCGGTAGTTCATAATTGGGCTACTCATTTTTATGCAAAATGGACCTTTATACCAGCCTAATTTTTGAATAGTCTCTGTGCAGGATGCGGATATTGCAACAGAGTGAACAGCTATTGGCTTATTGGGAGGGCATAAAAATTAAGCATGAAAATCGTAACCTATAACATCCGTTTTGGCCTGGGAACTGACCAGTGTTGCAACCTGGAGCGCATCGCCGCTGAAGTCGAGGGTGCTGACATCATCGGCCTGCAAGAAGTCGAACGTTACTGGCGTCGTAGCGGTATGGTCGATCAACCTCAACTGCTTGGTGAATTGCTTAAAGGATATTACTGGGCTTATTGCCCGGCTTTTGACGTCGACGCGAGCACCAAAAGCGGGGATGGCAGCGTTCTCAATCGGCGCCGCCAGTTTGGCCCGATGGTGCTATCGCGTTGGCCGATTCGTTCTTCACGAACCCTGGTGTTTCCGCAGCTACCCGCCAGTGAGCTCATTAGTATGGCTACCGGTGCACTGGAATGTGTTATTGAAACTCCGCTAGGTCCTTTGCGAGTGTATTCGCTTCATCTTTCTGCGCTCTCGCCACGAGAGCGAATACTGCAGATAGACGCGCTGCTTGAAATGGACAAGACGATCGAACACTGTGGCAGGGTAATGATGGCTGCCGGCAATCACAGCAACCCGGCAGAAGCGAAGCAGATTGTAGATCTGGACTGGGACAATGGTGAGCCACCACTACCGAAACCAGTCAACACCTTGTTCATGGGTGATTTTAATAGCACCGGTGAAAGCGCTGAATACATACGCTTTGTCGGTGAATCGGATCCGATTTTCGGACGCGGCGTGCACAGCGACAGCTACGTCGACAGCTGGAATGCTGCGCGTGAAACAACGGGTTCCCCCGAGTCCTGGTGGCCCGATCCACCCGATCGTTTGCCTGGGCATCCGTTAAGGCTGGATTACTGCTTCATCAGCACTGCTCTCGCTTCGAAGGTGAGCCGTTGCTGGGTCGACAGCGAGGCTGTCGGTTCCGATCACCGTCCCTATTGGGTGCAATTCGATGACTGAGCGCATCGAATTGAATGAAACGAAGAACGCTCGCTGTACGGGTTATTCCGGCCCGGGATCTAGTCATAAACGTTATGACAATTGTGTTGGCACGAAACTGTTGAAGAGGTATGACATCAAAACCAGATTTGGCTGACGCTCTATTTGCTGTTTATCAAGCCGTCTATTAAGACACAAACATTCTGTTTACTGGATGTTAAAGAAAAGAAGCAATACCAATTGGAGATTACTAAAATGAAGAATGACGATACTAATACCAAAGCAATGCAGCTGTTGGGTTTGAACGACCTTGAGGGTCAGGCCCGGCAGGGCAAACTGATCAGGCGTGAGTTTATCAAACGCGCCGCGGCTTTAGGTATCGCCGCCCCGTTTGCAACCAGCCTGCTGTCACAATCGGTACTGGCCGCAACTCCGAAAAAGGGCGGCAAAATGGTGATGGGCCTGGGATATGGTTCTACCACCGACTCGATGATTCCCGGCCAGAATGAAAATGGTTTTGTGGCAACCTTGTCCTACGCATACCAGAACCAGTTGACCGAAATCGACAATCAAGGACGGACCATACCCGAGCTGGCCGAAAGTTACGAAGCCAACGCCGATGCCACAACCTGGACGTTCAAGTTGCGTCAGGGCGTCGAGTTTCATAATGGCAAAACCATGACCGCTGATGATGTCATCCCCTCGTTCAACCACCATCGCGGCAAAGATACGCAATCCGCCGGTAAAGCTTTTCTGACTGCGGTAAAGAGTATTACCAAAAAAGGGAAGTACGAGGTCGAATTCAAACTGGAAGAAGGCAACGCTGATTTTCCGTCCATAGTCAGCAGTGGTCAATTTCCGATCGTGCCGGCAACGGATGGCGTTCTGGATTGGCAGTCATATATTGGAACGGGTGGATTTACCCTCGAAAACTTCGAACCGGGTGTACGTGCCAACCTGAAGCGAAACCCCAATTACTTTAAATCTGACCGCGCGCATTTTGACGAAATAGAGATGTTGTCGTTGCTGGATACGACTGCCCGGCAAAGTGCGGCGATGAATGGTTCGGTACACTCGATTAGCCGGGTTGATCCAAAAACAGTACATCTGATGGCGCGGGTCAGTAATTTGAAGATCGCCGAAGCAACCGGAACCTTGCACTACAGCTTTCCGATGCGCGTCGATGCTGCGCCGTTTGACAACAATGATTTACGCATGGCGGTGAAGCTATCGATTAATCGTGAGCAACTGGTGCAAAAGATTTTACTGGGGCATGGTGCACTTGGTAATGATCATCCGATCTCCACTGCCAACCTCTATCACAACGACGATTTAACCCAGCGTAGTTATGATCCGGACAAGGCTCGTTATCACCTGAAAAAAGCAGGCATGGAAGGCATTACCCTCGATTTAAGCGCGTCAGACGCCGCCTTCGCCGGTGCCGTAGACGCGGCGCTTTTGATGAAAGATTCGGCTGCCACAGCCGGTATCAACATCAACGTAATACGCGAGCCGAAAGATGGCTATTGGTCGAACGTGTGGAATAAAAAGCCCTGGGGTGCCGCCTACTGGAGTGGGCGCCCAACGGAAGACTGGATGTTTTCTGCGGCATACACGGCCGGCGGAAAATGGAATGACACTGCCTGGCACACAGGTGCCCAGGCTGACCTTTTTAACAAGCTGGTGGTAGAGGCTCGTGCCGAGCTGGATACCAACAAGCGTCGGGTACTCTATTATGAGTGTCAGAAAATTGTGAGTAACAACGGCGGTGCACTGATACCGATGTTTGCCAACTATATTATGGCGTTGGATAAAAGCGTCATGCACGACAAAATGGCGGGCAACTTTGACTATGACGGCTACAAGGCGGCCGAGCGTTGGTGGTTCGCATAGAGGTAAAGCAAGAATAGGTAATTCAGGGGACAGTATCCTTAAATACAAGGGTAGAAATGGACAGGTATACTGTCCCCCTAATTGGTGAGAGTTTCGGGTATTGCCGACACCCTGATAGCGTTACAATTAGCGCAAATAAATCGCGGGACCAGGGTAAAGCAATCACCATGACAGCACAGGCAATATTATTTGATCACGACGGTACGTTGGTCGACTCCGAACCCGAGCATCATAAGATGTGGATTGATATCCTGCATGAATTCGGTGTTTCCCTGTCACACGAGGAATACAAGAAAAGCTATGCGGGTATGCCCAGTGACACCAATGCACGCAACCTGGTTGCCCGATTTCAGCTCGACATCGACGCCATCGATTTGTACGAGAAAAAGAATAGTGTTACCCGCGATTATTTAAGCCGTGGCGCTTTTCCGCTGATGCCGGGTGTGCAAACTGCGCTCGATTATTTGCACGATAGTGGATTCAAACTCGGGGTTGTTACCGGCGCTGGCCGGGAGGGCATAGACTCCACGATACGCGGGCATGCAATGCAAAAATACTTCAGCACCATCGTTTGCAAAGACGATGTGGTGCATAGCAAACCGTCACCCGATTGTTATTTGCTGGCCCTGGAGAATCTCGGTCTGAGCGCTTCGCAGGCCATTGCGATAGAAGACACCGAGCATGGTGTGGCATCGGCGACGCAGGCCGGTATTCGCTGCCTGGCGATTCCCAATGAAATGTCGACAGAGCATGATTTTAGCGCGGCAACAAAATTATTTTCCGATCTGGACAGTGCAAGACAATGGATTGTTAACGGCGACTAGAAAAGTTAACCCGTCAGCGCGGTGAGATGGCTGGATTGACCTGCAGGAAAATGTGTAGAGCCAGGTTCAACGCTAGCACCAGGAAAAGTTTTTACTCGCCTTGCTCATCCAGTCGATAAACAATCGGGTTCGCGTGGAGAGATATCGGTTTTGTGGATACATCGCGTAAATGCCTGTTTCAGGGTAGGTCGGGTAATCCGGAAACAGTGCCACTAACTCACCAGACTTCAGGCAGGCATCGGCGCTGAAAGCTGGCAGCAAGGATATCCCTATGCCATGCAGGCAGGCCGCCAGTTGCATCTCCGCGGTATTGGCAGCGAAGTTTCGATTCAGCGTTTGCGTGCCGATCACGCCATTCTTGTCGCGATAACGCCATTCTTCTTTTTGCGCGTGCTTGTTGTAAATAATGCCGGGGTATTCGGAAAGCTGATCGATGGATTCCGGCACGCCATACTTCGCTATCAGTTTTTCTCCGGCGCATAAATATATCGGGCAGGGTGCCAGTTTGCGCGCGATCAGGGTGGAGTCTTCCAGCGCCCCGATTCTGATGACCACGTCGATTCCTTCTCCCACGACATCCGCCCAATGATCACTGAATTCGATCTCCAGCTCTACCTCTGGATACTGTTCGGCAAAGGCCGCGATCGGTTGAGTCAGATACTGGGTTCCGAACGACATCGGTGCATTCACCTTAAGCTTGCCGGTAGGGCAGGCTTTCAGTTCCTGAATTTGTTGTTCGGCTTCGTTCAGGTCTTCCAGCGCTTTGCGAGCCTTGTCGAAATAGACCGCGCCTTCCTCGGTCAGCCCCACGTGCCGGGTAGTCCGGCTCAGTAGTTTCACCCCTAGTTGATCTTCGAGGGACTGCACCTGTTTGCTGATGGCCGGTCCGGTCAGGCCAAGTGCGCGTGCGGCGCCGGCGAAGCTTTCGTTTTTGACGACTTCGAGAAAAACGCCAACGCGGGATATATGATCCATATTGAGTCCTAAAAGGAACTAATCATTTAATAATATTGCATATTATCATTTTAAATGGAACTGGTAATCTGCGCTTACTTATCAACAGCAAGAGAATTTAACGATGAACACTTCTACCTCTAATCACGGCGCTTTCCTGACCCGCATTACGCTTGGCAGCATATTGCTGGCGCATGGCGCACTCAAAATATTTGTTTTCACCATCCCGGGCACGGTTGGCTTTTTCGGTAGCCTGGGCTTGCCGGCGACTATTGCCTATCTGACCATCTTTGGTGAAGTCATCGGCGGCACCGCGCTTATCCTCGGTATCTACCCCCGTCTTGTTGCCTTGCTCAGCCTGCCGATTCTGCTTGGCGCTGCCTGGGTTCATCTGGGTAATGGCTGGTTATTCAGCAACGAGGGCGGTGGTTGGGAGTTTCCCGTGTTACTCGTCGTACTGGCAGTAGTCGTCGCCATACAGGGTGCCGGTAGCTTCGCTATCAGGCAGATTCCGGGTGTGGACAGGTTTATCCCTGCGCCATTGAAAGCGTAATCCGTATTGTTAACCACAGGAGACGAACAATGATTACTCATTATCCCTATGCAAACCTTGGTCACGCTGATCATGGCTGGCTCTGCCAGCTACCACAATCCTGAACGGGAACAGTTCGGTGTATTACGCGTCATCAATGACGATGTCATCAAGGCAGGCGCAGGTTTTGATACCCACCCGCACAGGAATATGGAAATTATTACCTATGTCAGAAAAGGCGCGATCACGCATCGCGACAGCAATGGCAACGTTGGCCGCACCGAGGCCGGCGACGTTCAGGTGATGAGTGCCGGTACCGGTGTATTCCACTCCGAATTCAATATGGAAAGCGAAGACACCAACATCTTTCAGATATGGATTGAGCCCAACCAGCTGGAAGTGAAGCCGCGATGGGACAGTTATGAATTTCCCAAGGAGCCGACTTCCGATGCGCTCATGCTCTTGGTGTCCGGCGATGACGATGCACCGCTATCGATCCACCAGGATGCGTACATCTATGCGGGACATCTGCTCGAAGGTACGCAGCTGACCCACCCGATCAAACACCAGGCCTATGTTCTGGTGTCAGAGGGGTCGCTCGAACTGGAGGGGCATTTACTGAACAAGGGAGACGGCGTCGAAGTGACAGAACTGTCCTCTATCAACATGAAGGCACTACTAGATACCAGGGTACTGGTGATTGATGTGCCACAGAAAGTAACCCAATAGTTTTATCCGGTTAACCAGGAGAGTTTCAATGAATAACATTTTACATATCGACGCCAGCGGCCGCGGAACACCATCGGTATCCAGACAGCTCAGCCACGAAATCGTGCAGAAAATCAGCAACGATGAAAGCAGGGTGACTTACCGTGATGTCAGCCAGGGTCTGTCCTTCGTGGATGAGCAAATGATCGGTGCCTACTACACGCAAAAGGCAGACCGCAGCGAAGCGCAGAACGAATCCATTGCACTTTCGGATGCGATAGTTGAAGAATTGAAGGCGGCCGATACCGTCGTCATTGGTATGCCGATCTATAACTTTTCCATGCCGGCCGGGTTCAAAACCTGGTCTGACCTGGCTGCACGCGTCGGAGAAACCTTCAACTACACCGAGAATGGACCGAAGGGTTTACTGGACGGCAAAAAGGCCTATGTTGCGGTTGCCTCTGGCGGTACTCAAGTCGGTAGTGAGATCGATTTTCTCACCCCCTGGTTGCGTCACTTTCTCGGCTTCATCGGCATTACCAATGTCGAGATTGTTCAGGCCGAAGCGATCAACCGCGACGGTGAAAAAGCGGTCGATGACGCGCGTGCATCAATTGCATCGATACAGGTTTGATGGTCTTACGGTGTGATGGCTTTTAAATTGGCACGCTAATTCAGGGGTAGAATACTTAATTTCATGGGAGCGGGAAATAAATGAGTATACTGTCCCCCTTAACCTTAATGAGCAGCTAGCGCTACGTATAGTGTTTGCTGCTTCATCTGTGAATTTTAAGTGAGATCATTTTGAAAAAATTTTTTGCGCTGTTTCTCCTGGCACTGGCCAGCAATTTGTTGCTGGCCGCTGAGCTGCCCTACGAAGTACAGAAAGACGACACCCTGGCAAGCATTCTGAGGGCGCAAAACTATGGCGAAAGTTATCGCGAACTGCTGCCGTTTATCCAGGCCATCGGTGAACTTAATCCCGACAGCTTTGCGTCGGGCAATCTGAATCGAGTGTTCCCGGGTAGCGTCCTGATCATGCCGGATAATCCAAACAAGCCGGAGCCGGAACCCGAACCGGTCATAGTCGCAGAGCCCGAACCGGTTGTGGTCGCAGAGCCTGAACCTGAGCCAGAGCCAGAAGCTGAACCCGTCATCGGTTTGCTGATTCTTATCAAAGGCTCGGCATCGGTAAACCGTAATGGCGAAGAACGCTTCGTCGAGGAAAGCTTTGAGCTACTCGAAAAAGATGTTGTTAAAACGGGTGCCGGTTCGCTCGCCGACATCCAGTTGAGCGATCAGACGCAATTTCAACTCGGCCCTGTATCTGAGCTGGATATCGAGAAGTATTCTTTCCCGCAGGCCGATCCGATAGTTGATCAACCGGAAGGCACGCTGGTGACGACGATTCATCGAGGTGTCATTCGCACTATCACGGGTTTGTTGAGCCGACTCGGAAGCAACGAGTATCGAGTGTCGTCCGCGTTGACGTCTACTATCGGCGTGCGCGGCACCGATTTCACCGTGAGGACCTGTCTCGAGAGACAAAACTGCGGAGACCTGTATGGTGTTTCAGTGGCGGTGCAGGACGGTGGTATCAGCTTCAAGAATAGTGCGGCCGAGATCGATGTGAAAGTAAACGAATTTTCGCAAATGCAATCAGCCACCGAAGTGCCGGTAGCCGGGCCAATTCCGGAAGGCTATTTTGATCTTGAATTGAACGTCAACGAGATTAAGACCAGCAAAAATATCTGGCAGAAAGTGCTTAACTGGTTTGATTCATTCTAGCGGGGCAATGGCCTTGAGCAGGCTTCGGCTAGTTTAGCCGCAGGCGGGAACAGGCGAAGCCAGCTGTGGCAATA
>CAXBMV010000057.1:0-9883 GCA_963976575.1 uncultured Gammaproteobacteria bacterium
CGTATAGAACTCACCTGCGCTCTGGCCTCCGCCCTCGGCGAATTTGCGGATGAGGTATTCGTAGCTCTTGCCAATGATGTCGGCCTCGACGTCCTTTAGCCCGAGGCGCTTGGTGCTGATGGCCTCGATGAGGTTTGAAAGACGGTCGTCGTCGATATCGCGCTGGCCGTGGGTGGTGGCATTGAAGTCGACACGGTCGATAATCCCCTGCAGCAGAGGGTTCTCTTTGGCAATGGCCCGCATGTGCGTGGTAACGCCCTCCCCGATCTTGTCGGCGAGTTTGCGGATAACCGACCAGACGGGTTGTTCCGTATCATCTGGCACAAGCGGCATGTAGAAGCGGACGAGTTTGTGGTCGGCCCTGGTGAGCTGGAACGCCTTCTTGCGTGAACCGACTTCTTTGGCGATGCGGTTTATCTCGTCGTCGAAGACATCGCAGAGTCGTTTGGTGAATATCAGCGGAAGGATGTAGTCCTTGTATTTCGGCGCATCCTTTGCCCCGCGGATCGAACAAGCGGCATCCCATATCCAGGATTCGAGGGATTTGTCTTTTTTCTCGATGTTTGCGCTCCTGCTTTTTGTCATTTTTTCCCGTTTACTATTGTTGTCTACACGTTTTTAGCATCAATATTTCTTGTTCGGCGAATGAATGCAACTGTTTAATTGAGACTCTCGAATATTAATCCAGACAAAACCTCTCTTTTAAGCTGATTTATAGGCGAACTGTCGTTTCAGCCGATTAACGCAATGATTAATCCAGTCCTGGTAACCTCCTTCAGTTAACGGTACGAATAAGCGGCTGAAACCAAGGTTACTATCACCCCACATCCTCATACTGAACGAACTGCCTGTCGGCAATTCAGCGACGAAAGCATTCTCCATATTGCGCAATTCGATGTGTACAAATCCCGAGTTGGAGCTGACCAGACTCCGAAAACCATGAGCCAAACTCAGTATGGAATCGGGCGGCATAAAATGTCCAGAAAACAGACTATCGTTCTCAACCGTTGGATTTGCTAGCAACATGATCAATCCGTCCGGGAAACAAGCGATACGAACCCTTCCCGTGTCCAAACCAGTCCACCGCGCCTCGATTCGCGCCTGATATCCGTTGCGATATTGGGCCATCCCGTTGTCGCAAAGCATTCGGAAGGTGGTATCCAGGCCCTCCTCGAGTCCTACGATATCCACCATCCTTTCAGGTTGCGGCAAAAAGACCAGCAGTAACTCCGGATCTTCATTCTGGTCATTAGAGATTTCCCGCAGTGCTGCCTCGATTCGTCCGGTGAATTCCTCTTCGGATACCGATTGCTGGATGGTTTCCATTTGCCGGAGCGCCTTGATCACCGCGTCCTTTAACTCTTTAGTGGTCGCGAACGAAGCACGAAATACACCACCGCTGAAGGCCTCAACCTCCGCTTTAAAGGTTTCTTGCCTGGGCTCCATTTCGCATTGCTGAACGAATGCCAGAATCGGGCGACCGGCTGCTCGCGCAGCTCGGAATTCGGCCTGTGTGATTGATATACCATCGCCAGTCTCGAACCCGTACTTTGAACCGAGAATCAGTAGGTAGCAATCGCTTTGCTCGACCTCGTTGATACAGGCGACCTCGGAGGAATATGGTCGCGCAGCCATATATTCGCTCATAACGGGTCTCAGGTCCATTAACTCCACGGCCTCCCTTGCGGACTGCCGGTACTCCTCGAATCCGCCGATGACAGAACTGATAAAGACAGTGGTCATAATTGATCTGGCTCCCTGCTTCGAATTGATTTTCCCGTTTGCCCCGGTTCAACTACGAGCTTGTTTACAAATATCTGCATCGGTAGCCGATTGACTAACTATTCGACGATCGTGCTACCCGGCGCCTGGTTGTTCTCGATGACTTCTATTGCGGTCACATTCTGGTAACCACGCGGCAGTTTGCGCCCGCGCTTGCCGCGTTCGATACGATACTCTTCCAGTTCGCGCAGATTCATCGTCTTGTATTTCCTGCCGCAATGCAGCACCAGGCTTTGCTTACCCGACAGACAGGTGATAAAAGCAATGCTCTCCTCCCCGGCCTTGACCTTCTTCGGCGGGATGCCCTGTATTTTATTGCCTTTGCCCTTGGCCAGTATCGGCACCGATTTCAAATCGAGCAAGGCGATATAACCTTCGCTGCTAATCGAAACCAACTGTTCCTGCTGGTAATCCTTCACCGCCACCACCGGCATCAACTCAGCACCGTTAGCCAGGCTGATTTGCGCCTTGCCATTCTTGCTGCGCGTTAGCATATCGGCGAATCGGCAGACATAGCCATAACCATGCGATGAGGCCATCAGGTACTGGTCTTCATCCCGTCCCATCAGGCAGCTGCGGAACTCCGCGCCACTAACCGGTTTGAACCTTCCGGTCAGGGGTTCGCCCTGTCCACGGGCTGAAGGCAATGTGTGCGCCGGAAGCGCATAGCTGCGCCCGAATGAGTCGATAAACACCACACTCTGGTTACTCTTGCCCAGCGCCATGGCCTGAAAACTGTC
The DNA here is from genome assembly GCA_963976575.1 of uncultured Gammaproteobacteria bacterium. Taxonomy (GTDB): domain Bacteria; phylum Pseudomonadota; class Gammaproteobacteria. Next base: position 2,523 of record CAXBMV010000057.1, read on the forward strand.
GCCGGACTTGTAGCTCAGCCCACTGACATCGAAGTCGTGCCCCTTTGCCGCGCGCACCCAACCGCGTGCCGACAGCACCACGCTAAGCGCCTCGGATGGAATCAAATCATTCTCGTCCAGTGCCCGTGCCGCATCACGGCTGACGATCGGCGAGCGTCTGTCATCGCCATAGGTTTCTACATCCTCGAGAATCTCATTCTTGATCATCGTCTTGATACGCTTTTCCGAGGACAAGAGTTTTTCCAGACCCGCCTTTTCCGCACTCAGCTCTTCCTGCTCGGCGCGTATCTTCATTTCCTCGAGCTTGGCAAGGTGACGTAATTTGGTTTCGAGTATCGCCTCGGCCTGGATTTCGCTGAGCTTGAAAGTCTTGATTAACTCGGCCTTGGGGTCATCCTCGTAACGCACGATACGAATCACTTCGTCGAGGTTGAGGAATGCAATCAACAAACCCTCGAGCACATGCAGGCGCTTGTCTACGCGGTCGAGACGCCACTGCAGTCGCCGTCTCACCGTGACAATGCGAAAAGTAATCCACTCCTGCAAAATCTGTTTCAGATTTTTCACCTGCGGACGACCATTGGTGCCAATCATGTTCATGTTGACGCGATAAGTCCGCTCCAGATCGGTGGTGGCAAACAAATGTCCCATCAGCGCATCGACATCGACACGATTCGAGCGAGGCACTATGACCAGGCGTGTCGGGTTTTCGTGATCGGATTCGTCGCGCAAGTCTTCCACCATGGGCAGTTTTTTCGCCAGCATCTGCTGCGCTATCTGTTCCATCAGGCGGGCACCTGAAACCTGGTGCGGTAGCGCGGTAACGATAATGTCGCCATCCTCGCGCTCGTAAATGGCGCGCATGCGGATCGAACCATTGCCAGTCTCGTAGAGGCTGCGTAAATCCTCGCGCGGGGTGATGATCTCCGCCTCGGTGGGGTAATCCGGTCCCTGAACATGCTGCAACAATTCCTGCAACGGCGTCTTTGACTTGTCCAGCAGGAGGATGCAGGCACTGGCTATCTCGCGCAGGTTATGCGGTGGTAAATCGGTAGCCATGCCTACAGCTATGCCGGTGGTACCGTTCAACAGGATATGCGGCAGGCGCGCTGGTAACAGCGACGGTTCCTGCATGGTGCCGTCGAAATTGGCTACCCAGTCGACCGTGCCCTGTCCCAGTTCCTGTAGTAATACGCGCGCAAAATCGGACAGACGGGATTCCGTATAACGCATCGCGGCGAAAGACTTGGGATCATCCGGCGAGCCGAAATTACCCTGCCCGTCGATTAGCGGGTAACGATAGGAAAAAGGCTGAGCCATCAGCACCATGGCTTCGTAACAGGCGCTATCGCCATGCGGGTGATATTTACCCAACACGTCACCCACGGTACGCGCCGATTTCTTGTGCTTGGAACTGGCCGACAGGCCCAGCTCGGACATCGCATAAATAATACGGCGCTGCACCGGTTTCAAACCATCGCCGATATGCGGTAGCGCGCGGTCGAGAATGACGTACATCGAGTAATCGAGGTAAGCTTTCTCGGTGAAGACGCCTAACGCCTGCTGCTCCACGCCTTCGTAATTTAATTCCAGGTTTTCGCTCATACTTCCGCCATGTCACCCTTACTTTGCAGCCACTCTTTACGATCGCCCGCGCGTTTTTTTGCCAGCATCATGTCCATGATATCGAAGGTCTTGTCACCGGCCTCGATGGTCAATTGTGCGAGCCGTCGAGTTTCCGGAGCAATAGTCGATTCACGCAATTGCAGCGGGTTCATTTCACCCAGGCCCTTGAATCGGGTAACGCTGATCTTGCCCTTGCGCTTTTCCGCGGTTAAACGATCGATAATGCCATCGCGCTCGGCTTCGTCCAGCGCATAGAATTTATCCTTGGCGATATCGATGCGATACAGCGGCGGTTTGGCTACGTAAACATGCCCCTTTTCCACCAGCAGCTTGAAGTGTCGCAGAAACAATGCACACAGCAGCGTGGCGATATGAAGGCCGTCAGAATCCGCATCTGCGAGTATGCAAATCTTGCCATAGCGCAGGTTGGCAAGGTTATCCGAGGCGGGTTCAACGCCGATAGCAACCGCAATATCGTGCACTTCCTGCGAGGCCAGTACCTGGTCTGAAGACACTTCCCAGGTATTCAGTATCTTGCCGCGCAACGGCATGATCGCCTGGAATGCCCGGTCACGCGCCTGCTTCGCAGAGCCACCGGCAGAATCCCCCTCTACCAGGAATAGTTCTGTGCGAGCCACGTCCTGGCTGCTGCAGTCGGCGAGTTTGCCGGGTAGTGCCGGACCCGAAGTGACTTTCTTGCGCACCACCTTTTTCGCGGATTTCAGACGGCTTTGAGCGCTGGCAATCGCCATTTGCGCGAGCTCATCACCAATGTCGGCGTGCTGGTTCAGCCACAGGCTGAAAGAATCCTTGGCCACCCCGGAGACGAAGGCCGCGGTTTCACGCGACGACAGGCGCTCCTTGGTTTGCCCGGAGAATTGCGGGTCCTCCATTTTTACCGAGAGCACATAACTGACCCTGTCCCAAACGTCGTCGGGAGCGATTTTGACACCGCGCGGCAACAGGCTGCGAAACTCGCAAAATTCGCGGATTGCATCGGTAATACCGGTGCGCAGACCGTTAACATGGGTGCCACCCTGTGAAGTGGGGATCAAGTTGACATAACTTTCCACCAGGGTTTCACCACCATGCGGTAACCATACCACCGCCCAGTCGACCGCCTCGTGTTCGCCCTGCAGGGAATTCATATAGGGTTTCGGCGGCAGCAGCTCGCTACCCTGGAGGCTATCGAGGAGGTAATCGGAGAGACCGTCCTTATAATGCCACTCTACCGTTTCCTTGGTTTTCTCCACATAAAACTTGACCATCAACCCGGGGCATAATACCGCCTTCGCGCGCAATACATGCTTCAGCCGCGAGACAGAAAAAACCGGACTGTCAAAATATTTCGGGTCCGGCCAGAAGCGCAGACTGGTGCCGGAATTCTTTTTGCCAACGCTGCCGATTTCCTTGAGCTTGTCCTTCTTGTCACCGTTGGCAAAATTGATGCTGTATTCACTGCCGTCGCGGCGTACACGCACTTCGACACGTTTTGACAATGCATTGACCACGGAAATGCCGACGCCATGCAGGCCGCCGGAAAACTGATAATTCTTGTTGGAAAACTTGCCCCCGGAATGCAGCTTGGTGAGTATCACCTCGACACCCGGCATTTTTTGCTGGGGATGGATATCCACCGGCATGCCACGACCGTTGTCGATTACGCTAAGAGACTGGTCGGCATGCAGGATAACGCCTATCTGCGTGCAATAGCCGGCTATGGCCTCGTCCACACTGTTATCGATCACTTCCTGGGCGAGATGATTCGGCCGGGTCGTGTCGGTATACATGCCCGGTCGTTTCTTCACGGGGTCTAGCCCGGTCAGAACTTCGATCGAGGCGGCATCGTATTGATTTTTCAACTGTGCTGATTCCTGCCTGTGGCTACTGCGTTGCTCAGCTGGATTTGCGAGCTTGATTTATGCGCTTGCTACCCTGATATAATGCGCATCATTTTTCAGGTTCCGTATTATGAGCGAGTCCCCCTATATTCACAATGTCGGCATGCAGAATTTCCAGGCGATGGTACTGGAAAACTCGATGAAACAACCCGTGTTGGTCGATTTCTGGGCAGACTGGTGTCAACCCTGCCTGACGCTGATGCCCATGCTGGCAGCGCTTGCCGACGAATATGCGGGAAAGTTCATACTCGCCAAAGTGAACTCGGACGAAGAACAGGAACTGGCTGCTCATTTTGGCATTAAAAGTCTGCCAACAATGAAATTGTTCGTGCAGGGCCAATTGGTCGACGAACGCAGCGGCGTTATCCCCGAATCCGAGATTCGCGCCTTTATCGACAAGCATTTAAGTTCGCCCGGAGAGGATTTAATGCAAACCGCGTTGATCGCAATGCAACAGGGCGACAACGAACAGGCCATGCAAATCATGAATCAGGCGCTGGCAGCAGATCCGGAAAACAGTAATTTGAAAGTACAGGTCGCCGAGCTTGTGTACGCCCAGGGTGATGCCGACTCTGCGCTGGCCCTGCTCGACAGTCTCAAAATGGAGGACAGGCAAATTGATGCTGCGGTCAAACTACGTGCACAAATCAACATGGATCAGCAACTCGCAGGGCTCGAAGACCCGGCGGTAATCGAACAACGCCTGGAGAAAAATCCCGACGACCTCGAAGCGCTGCAACAAAAAAGTCTGTTATTGACTGCAAAGGGGGAACACGAAGCGGCAATGGAATGCCTGTTGAAAATCATGCAGCTGGACCGAAGCTTTGGCGATGATGCAGGCCGCAAGGGTTTGATCGCGTTATTTGACCTGCTCGGTGGCGAGCATGCTGGTGTGCAAAAGTATCGTCGAAAACTATTTACGATGCTGCATTAGCCTGCTTCGCAAACACGCCTGCTAACCGCGCGGGTGATGCTGGGCGTGAATCGACTGCAATCGGGATTGTGCAATATGGGTATATATCTGCGTTGTCGACAAACTGCTATGCCCGAGCAGCATTTGTAAGGTGCGCAGATCGGCGCCATGGTTGAGCAGGTGTGTGGCGAAGGCATGGCGTAACGAATGCGGCGAAAAAACAGTTTTTACCCCAGCCTCCAGCAAATGTTTTTTAATATTTTGCCAATAGGCCTGACGCGTAATTGCAGTTCCTCGACTGGAAAGAAAAAGGGCATCACAGAGCGCACTGCTTTTTAGCAACTGAGGACGCGCAATCTTCAGATATTGCGCCAACCAGTGCAACGCTTCCTCGCCAACCGGTATGACTCTTTCCTTGTTCCCCTTTCCGCTTAAACGCACCAGGCCGAGGTTACTGTTGATCTGGTTCAGGCGCAGACCAACCAGTTCGCTGACGCGCAAACCCGAGCTATACATGATTTCGAGCATGCAACGGTCGCGTAATCCGTATCGATTTTCCAGGTCCGGGGCGGCCAGCAGTTTTTCTATGTCGGCTTCAGCCAGAGTCTGCGGCAGACTTTGATGAATCCTGGGTGCACTCAATAGAGCAGTAGGATTGTCCTGGCGCTCACCGAGTTTGATCAACTGGCGATAGTATTGCTTCAGCGTCGATAAGAGACGTGCATTGGAGCGGGCTGAAAAACCAGAATCGAAGCGCCCCGCCAGGTAGGACTGGATTGCACCCTGGTCGGCTGCGGCGAGATGTTGATCGCGCGATTGTAACCAGCGCGCAAACTGGGTTAAATCCTGTTGATAGGCTGACAGGGTTAATTCGGCCAGACCTTTTTGTGACCACAGGCTATCGATGAAGCGTTCGATCTCCGGGAAATGATTGTTGTTATCGGCTTCTTTCATCACAAAAAAAAGGCACAGCGAGCTGTGCCTTTGAACCTGTGTCTATCCGACAGATCCGTTACTTTTTCTTTTTCTTGGCTTTAGCTGGTTTGGAAGCCGCAGAGTTGGCTTTTTTATCCCATCCGCTTACAAACTTGGCAACAGCAGCGCCACGCTTGGCGGACAATTTCGCCAATGCCTCGGCACGGCCTGTGGCAGCCTTAACTTCGCCTTTCAATCCCTGAACTTCTTTTTTCAGAGCGGCGATGTTTGCGTTCAAGGCTTTGACCTTGGCGGCAGCAGCTGACTTGGCTGCGGGCTTTTTCTTGGCTGCAGGCTTTTTCTTTGCCGCGACCTTCTTTTTAACTGCCGGTTTAGCCGCTTTCTTTTTCGCCGCTGGTCCGGATGCTTTCTTTTTTACTGCTGGTTTAGTCGCTTTCTTTTTTACCGCAGGCTTGCTTGTCGCAGTTGCAGTATCTGCAGGTTTAATTGCCTTCTTAGCCTGAGCCTTTTTCTTCGGCTTAGCTGCCTTTTTTGCTGTCGCCATTATCCAGTCTCCTCACGTTAACTTACCGCTGTCATTATAAAAAGCATTTACAATAATACAATAGCTACTCGTTATTAAATATAAATGCCAGAATTCAAAACTTGCTTACAACTGACATAGAATAGTCAAATTAAGAAAATAATTCAGGATTCTTTTTCGCTTTCGCTATCACTGCCCGCCTAATTTTTTTAAAATGCCGACTGCTCGATTCATAGATAGCCGATAATGCCGAACAATCAATACAGTGACTGCCCTCCCGCGAGCCTGCTAAAGCAATTTGCCGCGATGATTTATGACAGCCTGCTGTTATTCGCAATTCTGTTTGTTGCCAGTGCCATCGCCATCGCTTTCAATCACGGCGAAGCCATTGAATCCAGCTTTTTGTTTACCCTTTATCTGGCTTTAACCCTGTTCATTTTTTACGCCTGGTTCTGGCACACTGCCGGACAAACATTGGGCATGCGGGTATGGAAAATTCGCATTGTTTCCGACCTCGGCGGCAATCCGGGATGGGGTGTGAGCTTTCTGCGCCTGGTATTCGCCATATTGTCCCTGCTGTGTTTCGGCCTGGGCTACTTCTGGCGGCTTTTCAAGCCCTACACCTGGCACGACAGGCTAAGCCAGACCAGCATTATTGATGTCTCTTCACTGCCGAAGGAAGAACAGTAGAGAGATGCTTTCGCAAAGGGTGCGATTGCTTCCTGACTAACAGATAACCGGCCAGGGCAAGAAAAATCAGGTTTGGTGAAAGCGCAACCAATACCGGGTTTAGCTCGAATTGCAAACCCAGCTGTATCAGTAATTTGTCGATAACGACAAAACTCAGGCCGAGTAAAATTCCCAGCAGCATGCGCTGCCCGTTGTTCGCCTGACGCTGCGCTCCGAGCACGAACGGCAGGGCCAGAAAACACATAACAATGATGGTCAAGGGTGCGAAAATCTTTTGCCAGAATACCAGTCTCGCCACGCGCGTATCGAGCTTGTTTTGCGCAAGAAAGTCGAGGTAGGTAGACAAGTCTCCTGTCGACATTTGTCGTGGCTCTATTATCAATGCGGAGAGCAGCTGATACGACAGATTGCCGGCATAGACCAGTTGCTCGTATAGCTGCGAGCGCGGCTCACCGTCACCGACTATCGACTGCTTTACCTCCAGCAACAACCACTCCTCGCCGCGCGGAAGCGCGCGAGCAGCATGCGTAATCGAATAAAGTTTGCCCGCATCGTCGAGCTGAAAGATCTCTATATTGCGTGCCAGTCCATTGGGCAACAACGCAGCTATATGCAACACCCGGGACTCATCCTTTATCCAGACGCTGGCATTGGCACCCAGTCTCATGGCCTTATCCTGCATCAGCGTCTTGACATTTCGCGCACCGGTCTCGCTGACTGGAACCACCCAGTCAGCCAGCAGAAATCCGAGCAAGGCAACCACCAGCGCCGC
>CAXBMV010000058.1:0-9790 GCA_963976575.1 uncultured Gammaproteobacteria bacterium
GCCAATGTGCGTGATATTACGGACCGAAAATCGATGGAAGTGGAATTGCTGGACAAACAGCAACTGCTGGAGCAAATCCTCGATACCGAACCCGGCATCGTCTTTGTTTACGATCTGATCGCGAAAGATAATCTTTATATCAATCGTTACTGGCTGGACACCTACGGATACTCGGCGGATGAAACGAAATCGCTGGTGAACGATATGACCCGCCTGGTGCATCCCGATGACCTACCCGCTGTAAAAGAAAACTTTGCAACCTGGAAAATGGCAAGCAAAACCGAAATACGCGAAATTGAATTCCGTATCCGCGATAATCGCGGTGAATGGCACTGGTTGCTCAGCCGAGAGACACCATTTAAATTCGACGATCAGGGCAAGGTTGTACAGATTCTCGGCATTGTTCAGGATATTAGCGTAAGAAAACTGGCCGAGGAAGACCGTCAGCTTTTCGTCTCTCTGGCCATGCGCAGCAACGAAATGATCGTTATGCTGGATCTGGATTTGAAACCCTATTTCGCCAATGAAATGGCCATGGACACGCTGGGCATCAGCGACCTGGGGTTATTACAACACCTGGGCTGGCAAGATATAGTCGCGGCCGAAGATCATGTCATGTTCCGCGATTCATTTTTAACGGAGCTTGGCGCCAGCGGCAGTGCCAAAATTGAAATTCGCCTGCGCATTCGCGACAGCGGACAAAACCTGTGGATACTGTGCAATGCCTTCAAGATTCACGACTCGCGCGGCGAAGCGGCCGGCTGGGCCTGCATCGGACACGACATCAGCGAGCAGAAACATGCCGAGATACTCGTCGGCGGGCAGAAACGCCTGCTCGAGAAAATCGCCAAAGGTGCGCCGCTGTCAGAGACACTAAACGCTCTGGTATTGTTTATCGAGCAACAGTCACCGGGCATGCTCGGCTCGATACTACTACTCGACGAAGAAGGCATACACGTTCGTCACGGCGCAGCTCCGAGCTTGCCACAAGACTATATCGATCAGATCGATGGCCTGCCAATAGGCCCTAATACCGGATCATGCGGTACTGCCGCCTATACCGGCAAAGCAGTATTCGTCGAAGATCTGGAGATCGATCCTCTGTGGGCAGATTACCGAGCCGCTGCCAGGCCCTTTGGCCTGCGCGCCTGCTGGTCAACACCCATTTTTGACACGGGTAGCAAAGTCCTCGGTACCTTTGCAATGTACTACCGGGTACCCTGCCTGCCCACTGCAGAGCAGGAACATTTCATCGATATCGCGGTTCAGATTGCCAGTATCGCAATCAAGCGCCACCGCGAAGAAGAAGCGCTGCGCCTCAGTGGAACACGCTACCGTCTCCTGTTTGAATCTGCTCCGGTAGGCATACTCATAGTCGACAACGAGGCGAACTACCAGGATGCGAATGCGGCAATCTGCGAGATGCTGGGTTATAGCCGGGAAGAACTAACCCGGATGAACGCCAGTGAACTTGTGGTAGCAGATCAGATAGAAGATATCGCACCCGCGCTTGAGTATATTGACAAAAGCGATGACTATTCCCGCGAATGGCGACTACGCCGAAAAGACGGCACGGTCTTTACCGCCGATGTGAGTGCGACAAAAACACAGGACGACAATATTCTCGCCGTGTTCACCGATATCAGCGAACGCAAGAAAAACGAAGAGCGCATCACTTACCTGGCCAATTTTGATTCGCTCACCGGCCTGCCCAATCGCCGCCAGCTCGATCATCATTTAAAGTATTCCATCGGCCAGATGAAACGCGACCAGACCAAGCTGGCATTGATGTTTATCGATATAGACCGTTTCAAGGATATCAACGATATACTCGGACACAGCATCGGTGATGCCTTTCTCGCCGAAGTTGCCCGGCGTTTGCAGGGCGTATTGCGCGAGCAGGACATGACCTGCCGACTCGGTGGAGATGAATTCATCCTGATGTTGCCGGATACCTCGGCGGCCGGGGCGGCACAGGTGGCACAGAAAATCCTCGAGTCGGTTTGCCAGCCCTGTCGCATCGAAAACCGCGACCTCGCGGTCACCACCTCGATAGGTATTTCGCTTTATCCTGACGATGGCGACGATTTCGATTCTCTGTCCAGAAGCGCCGATACCGCGATGTACCGTGCCAAGCAGGAGGGCCGCAATTGCTATCGCTTTTTCACCGCGGAAATGCAGTCCATGGCCACGCGTAACATGCAGATTGTCAACGCTCTGCGCAATGCACTGGAACTCGATCAATTTCAAATCCATTATCAACCCCAGGTTTCCATGAGTGACGAAAGCATCGTTGGTGTGGAGGCATTGCTGCGCTGGCATCACCCGACTCTTGGTCAGGTATCACCGGCAGAATTCATTCCCATCGCCGAAGAAAGCGGTTTGATAATTTCGATCGGTGAATGGGTTTTGCAGCAGGCAGTCAGGCAGCTAAAGATCTGGGTGGACGCCGGCCATAAAGACTTGCGTATGTCAGTTAACCTGTCGGTGGTGCAGTTCCGTCTGGTCAATCTTCCCGAAGTTGTCGCGCACATACTCGAGGATGCCGGATTACCCGGGCATTACCTCGAACTCGAATTAACCGAGGGTCTCGCCATGCAGGATCCACAGTCGGCAATCAAGATGATGGACAAGCTGGATAAACTCGGCGTGCGCATGTCTTTCGATGATTTTGGCACAGGCTATTCATCGCTCAATTACCTGAAAAAATTCAAGGTATACAAGCTCAAGATCGACCAGTCGTTCGTGCGCGATATCACTACCGATGACGAGGACAAGGCTATAGTCGCGGCGATTATCAGCATGTCCAAAAACCTCGGCCTGAAAACCATTGCCGAGGGTGTTGAAAGCAGCGATCAGCTCGACTACCTGCGCGAGCAGGGCTGCGATGAAGTCCAGGGCTATTTTTACAGCAAACCCTTGCCGGCGGCCGAGTTGGAACTGTTGCTAAAAGCAGGCAGGTTGCGCAAAAGTGCTTAGTAGCCTGTTCGCCAACTGTTTAATGGTCTTTATATAGCAATCGGATAAAACTGCGTCAGGGCAATATCTGCCTGGCCAGCGACTGGTTATCCTGAAGGTTTCGCAGCAGCGGTATGCGGCCCTCGAAGATCGCGATGAAACTTTCGCACAGTGTATCCAGGTCGACTTCCCTTTCAATGTTGTATTTCGCATTGATGCCCTGCAGGCTCGCCAATCGATCTGATAGCAGTAATGCGGCTGCACAGCGTTCAGCCCTCTATGCAAAGCATTTCAGGCCAGCCTGGCGAATTAAATCGACCGCAAAAAAAAGAACCAGGCCACTGGCCTGGTTCTTTTTCAACGGTTGTTGCCGAGCAATGTTATTGCAATTGGCTCGACCGGAATATGGTGGGGCGTGGGCGGCTCGAACGCCCGACCACCTGATTAAAAGTCGCACAAATTACAGACAAATTACTAATTTTATTAACTTTATTGTGGGGTCGTCCGTTGCAAGTATCACGACCATGCATAACAAAGCGAAACTGTTCCCGGCAATAATCCGGCAACGTAGCCATTAGTTGAATAGGCCCTCCCGGAGCCTAGCCTCCGCATATTCAGTTTTATTTCGACATCAGGCAGCAAGCGTACGAAAGTTATCGTTAACTATTATCTGGATCCGTGGGTTCAGGGCGGATGCTGGGTGTATGATGTTGGTTTCTCGTCGGAATTAAAAAATCTTAGCTTCACCCACAGATAAAGCGGGCATTTTTTAAACCGCTGAGGATTCAAGAGTTGACGCACTACGCCGTCATGGACCCAGGGGTTCCGGATAAACTCAATCAAAACGCGAAAGAGCGGATGCTGAAAAAAATCGGTACAAAGCAGGAAGGACAAACAACGTCAGCAGTGTACTGGATGCGAGCCCCCCAACCACAACGGTCGCCAGTGGGCGTTGGACTTCCGAACCAACCCCCGTTGCCAGCAACATTGGAATCAATCCCAGAGCTGCAATAGCAGCTGTCATCAAAACGGGGCGAAGCCGGGACAATGCACCGTGAAATATAGCATCAGATATCGACTTGCCAGCTTCCACATTCTGGTTAATCGCATTCACCATCACCACGCCGTTAAGAACAGCTACACCAAACAGGGCAATAAAACCAATTGAACCGGGCACGGATAAATACTGTCCTGTGTAATACAACGCGGCAATTCCTCCGATCAGGGAAAGCGGTACATTGAGCATGATCAAAAGAGCCTGCCCAATAGAATGGAACGCAAAATACAGCAATAAAAAGATCAACCCAAGCGATAATGGCACGACGATCATCAAACGCTGCTGTGCTCTTTTCTGATTTTCGAACTGCCCACCAAAAACAACGGAATAGCCCGCAGGAAGATCGACTTCATCAGCAATCCGCTGTCGCAATTCAGCCACCAGTCCACCCATATCGCGACCTTCGACATTGGATTGAATCACCACACGACGTTGAACGTCATCACGACGGATTTGTGGTGGGCCCGATTCTATGACGATATCCGCAACTTCGCCGAGGCGAACCTGTGCACCCGAAGGTGCCTGCAATACAAGCTGTTGCAATGCCAATGTATCCCTGCGGTAATCCAGCGCCAGGCGCACAAAGATGTCATATCGCTCGTTACCCTGTATTACCTGACCCGCTTCCGTACCGCCTATGCCGTCGGATACCAGATCCATAACCTGCGAAACTGGAATCCCATAGCGCGCCAGTACATCGCGCCGAGGGCGAATAGTCAGTTGAGCTTCACCTGCTATCTGCTCCATCTCTACACCAGTAGTACCGTCAACCTTGCGTGTCACTGCCTCAATAGCTTTACCTTTTTCGGCCAGTACATTCAGGTCAGGGCCGAATAACTTAATCGCCAGTTGAGCCTTAACGCCAGACAAAAGTTCATCTACACGTGTGGCTATCGGTTGTGAAAAAGTAAATAGCAGGCCGGGATGTACCGACAGCTCCCTTTCAAACTTCTTCTGTAAAGCATAACGGTCGCTTGCACTAGTCCACTCTTCTACTGGTTTAAGCCCGACATAAATCTCGATATTTGAAACGGGTTCAGGATCTCCGCCCAGCTCAGCTCGTCCGATACGGCTGGAGGCATAGGTGACTTCCGGGAAGGTCATCAGGCGCTTTTCCAACTGAGCTGAAACGGCTAGAGAGGTATCAAGGCTCGCAGAAGGCGCAAGCGTAACCCGAATATTGATGGTCCCTTCTTCCAGTTCAGGTACAAACTCTGTACCTAATTTAGGTACTAGTAAGAGCGCTGCTACAAACATACTGAGAGCAATCACAACAACCAGCCATTTAACCTGAAGAGAAATCCGTAATAAATGGCGATAGGCCCATTCCAGAGGCATAAAAACATAACTTTTACGATGTTTTACTGCACGCCGGAAAGTGAAAGTTGCCAATGCTGGTATCACTACCAGCGCCACCAACAATGATGCAAGCATTGCCAATACGATGGAAACCGCCATTGGTTGAAACAGTTTCCCCTCTACACCTTGCAGGGTGAACAATGGCGTAAATACAACAACGATTATAATGACGGCATAAAAAACGGGACGACCTACTTCCTGCGCCGCAATTTTTATACGTAACCTGATGCCGTGATCATCATGAGAAGCATCAAACGGATCTTCATCATTAATGGCCACATTTTCTCGAATATATTTCTGGTGTTCTTTATCAGGTCGGGACAGGTGGGAGAAAATATTTTCCATCATTACGACAGAACCATCCACCATCATACCAATAGCGATTGCCAGCCCTCCAAGCGACATTAGATTAGCGGATATACCCCAGTAACTCATGACAGCCAGCGCCAGACCGATAGATAGGGGTACCGAAATAAGCACCAGCAGCGCGGCACGAATGTTGAGCAGGAACAGTATCAATACAATGACGATTAACACAAATGCTTCGGTCAGTGCTCGACTTACCGTATCGACAGCCTGCTCAACCAGATTGCCCTGATCATAAAACGGTTCAATGGTGACACCTTTGGGTAAGGCTTGCTGTATCGCGGGTAGGCGTGATTTCACCGAATCGATCGTCGCCTTGGTATTAGCGCCCAGACGTTTTAGTACAATGCCCGCAACCACTTCACCAAGGGCTTCAGGCTGGCCTTCCGCATTTCTTCGTGACATGGTAACGGCACCCTGACGAATTTCACCACCAAAAGAGACCTTTGCAAGGTCTCGGACTCTTACGACGGTACCGTCTTCGTCTTTCAGTGGGATATTTCGAATATCGTTCAACCCGTCTTCACCTGAGCGAACCCAACCGACACCACGGATGACCAGCTGCTCGGAACCCCGATCTAGATACCATCCACCTGCATTACGATTATTATCTTCGATAGACCCAGCGATTTCGTCGATTGAAATCCCATAAGCTAACTGCTTTACCAGATCAACCTTGACTTGATACTGACGTACTTCGCCACCATAAGACAACACATCGGTAATGCCATCAACGGGTAATAGCAGCAACTTTACGACCCAGTCATTCAGACTACGCAAGGCAATCGCATCAATTTTCTGACTGTCATCCGAACGTAGTAAATATTGATAAACCTGACCTAAGCCTGAGGAATTGGGTCCCATTTCCGGCGTACCGATACCGTCTGGTATTTGTTCACGTGCGGCCTGAAGACGTTCGAAAGTCAGTTGTCGGGCAAAGTAGATATCAGTACCTTCCTTGAATACAACGGTAATTACCGATAGGCCCGTTTTAGAGATAGAGCGAACTTCCTCTACATCCGGCAGGGCATACATAACCGCTTCGATAGGATAGGTGATCAGTTGCTCCACTTCCTCTGCCGCTAATCCACGCGCTTCAGTATTGATTTGTACCTGCACGTTAGTGACATCTGGAAAGGCATCAAGATTGAGACGTGGAATAAGGACCGCAGCGGCCGCCAAAGCGACGACCAGTCCGAGAATAACCAGCAAGCGATTAGACACCGACCAGTCAATGAGTTTATTAAGCATAACGGCCTCCTAGTGGTTGTGAACAGAGAAGCCGGCTTTGGCCTGCTCCGATTGAACAAAAAAGGCACCTTCCGTAACTACCGATGTGCCCACAGGCAAACCTTCTATCACTGCCAGTCCAGAAACCTGTCTCACTACATCAACTTCTCGCCCCTCGAATCGACCTGGTTTTTCTTCGACATAAACCTGCCAATCACCATCCGGGCTACGCAATACCGCATTCATAGGCAAAAACATGGCCGCCCTGTCTTCGACTCCTACCTGGATGTTGGCAGTCACATACTGCCCTGGATGGAACTGCTCCTTAGAATTGTCGATTTCCAGTCGAACCACCAGCGTTCGTGTTACTTCGTCCAAGGTATGATGGATTTGAATGACTTTGGCACCAATCCAAATATCGCCAATCTGTACTCGAGCAGCTGCTCCCGCTTTAAGGCCTGAAATGGTTTCTGGATTGACACGAGCATCTACCCAGAGCTTTGATTCATTCGTAATTTCAAATATAAGGTGACCAGGTTCTGCCATTTGACCCAGGATAAAATCGTCTTTTATCACCACGCCATCCTGCAACGCATTCAAAGTATAGCGGCCATCAGCTCCAGCGATATCGTTGCTGTTTATCAGATTATCGGCCTGTTGTGCAGTCATGCCATAAGCCAATAATGTGGCTCGTGCCTGTTGGTAAGCAATCTGGGCTTCCACATAACGTCTTTCGGAAACCACGTTTTTACCTAGTTTGCTCACGCGCTGCCATTCTATGGCAGTAATGAGTGCATTGCCCTGGGCTTCGGCCATAACAACACTGGAAAGTGTGACCAGAGACTGCCCTCTTTTTACCCGATCGCCCAGGCGTGCATGACGTTTAACCACCTGACCCTGGATGCGTGGGCTGGTCTGGCTGGTCGCATAGGCGTTCATTTTGATTTCTCCCAGGGCCAGAATCTCAATAGGCATTAAGCGGCTTTCCAAATTGATGACCTTTATACCAGCGGCTTTTTGGCGTTCTTTGCTGAGTTCTACACCCCCACTTTCTTCTTCCACATCATCCTCTGCATGATTTTTTTCATCATGATCCGACTTGCCATGGCTATCTACGACTTCAATACGGTCGTGGCTATTCTGTTCGTGGCCCTGTTCAGTTGCAGCGTACAAAGTAACAGGTACTATAAAAATAAAGGTCAGGAGACTCAGTCTCCAGTTAGGTAAATTCATGTGATACTCCAGTGTAAAATTAATTAGAAAGGTTGAACCAATCACTCAAAGTGCCGGATCCGCTGAGCCAATCAACCCAGGCGCTCCACTGATTGCCATGTAGTTCAGCCGATGTGATACGTGTGTCGAGTGTTTGCTGCACCTGTAGCAGGTAATCTGAGGTACTTATTTCGCCCGACTGCCACTGAACTTCAAGAATTTCGATGCGTTGTTGCAAACTGATATTTCCTCGCGTCAGCCATTGCGACCAGGCACCGGATACCAGCATATAGCGCTCCCGTGCATTTTTAATTCTGGCGCTAAGCGTTCGTTTAACCTGCTGCATTTGCTGCTCTGCCTGCAACGACTGTGCTCGTGCAATATCAACACTAGAACTAAAGTTATTTCTGAATGTAAGCGGGATTGCTAAAGACACGCCAATCAGCGTTTCATCGGCATCGCGACCACCGGTTACAGTAAAGACAGGGTCAACCTTGCGTTCGAGGCCAGTATTACGAATTTGCAAACGGGCCACCTGAGCTAGTTGCCATGCGACCCGAAAATCAGGATGCTGTTCAATCAGGGTGGTATCACTAGCAGTGTTTGGTAACTGCGTAGGCAGTTGATTCGGAAAGGTCAAACGGGCATCGGGCTCTTCACCTGTAAGGCGAGAGTAGTCGCCCCTGGATTGAATAAGCGCTGCAGCGTTACCCGCATGTTGCATGATAGCTTCAGAAAGTGACAGGTTCGCTAGCTCCTGTTCAGACCTGGAAATATCCCCGGCCGAGAAGCGCTTTTCTGCCAGCTGAACGAATCGGTTCAGGATGACCGTTCGTTGTTTGGATAAAGCGGTGATCTGCTCATTTGAGGCTAGTTTACCCATGGTTTCGAGCAATTCGGACCCCAGTGCCAAGCGCAGACTTTCGAGCTCGGCAAGAGCAGATGATAGCTCTGACTGTGCAACTCGTTGCCGTCCCTTTTGTTTATCATGCCAGTCGATAGTCTGACTGTATGAAAAAGCAAAATAATTCGTATCGGTGCGTTCAGACTCGATTCCAATTTCAGGATTATTAAGTGGTAATTCTGCCCCCTTGAGCCCGTGAGTCGCCGCCACAACAGCAGCTTGAGCCGCCAGTATCTCCGGATTTGATTGAAGCATCTTATTTAAGATTGCTGTGAATTGTTCAAAACCCTCTTCTTTACCTGTGCTCTGTTGTGCAAACGAGGCTGTTGTCGACAATGATAGGGTAATCAGGCAGGCAAATATGCCTGCACGAGTGTTGATGTTAAACATGACTTGTATTCCATAGAAATTTGTAACGAAGTGCCGATCAAAACAGTCCGTTTGCGCATGCAATCAGACAGTTAAAATGGCATCAGAAATGCTATAGATTCAGGTCAGTCGTGGAGGGCGTATAAATCGCGAAGGTAGGGGTGCAATTAAGGAAATGGCATGCCGTGCGAAATAAGTGGTTCTATCAATAGGGAAACCAAATATGTTTTCAAAATGTAGCCCCAATAAATGTGAGGTTCCATGGCCGCAATGATAATGATCTTGGGCTGTATCCGAATCTGGGTGATCGGAATGATCATCAACACTGTGGATAT
>CAXBMV010000059.1:0-9716 GCA_963976575.1 uncultured Gammaproteobacteria bacterium
TCTTAACAATCGCGTATTCGTAACCATTCTTGGCGTGGATACCGTTGGTGGCGTATTTACCGGTCAGCGAGATTGCCGATCCGAGTACTATTTCACCACAGTCTGAAGCTGCCAGACTGGCTTGTGAAAAGCTGAGGGATACTGCTGCTACCAGGATTGATAGCATGGATAACTTCTTCATTTTTAACCTCCGGTTGAATGCCGCGATACTAACCACGGTTTTTTTTATGTTTTTCAATACGCCGCAAATTCTATGCTGTCTGGAGAAACATCGCAAGCGGCTATGTATTCCCCCTTGATCGGGCAATACAGCTAGATCAATTCATCCTTGCGGTCATCGGTTTCGCCGTAGCGGGCCAGCGCCGGTGCTTTCAGGCCTGCGTAGAGCTTTTCCAGGTTTGCGTTGATCAATTGACCCTGTTGCTCGAACAGGCTATTGCCCTGCAAATCGCTCTCGACGATAAAGGGACCGAAGTTTTCCACTTCAAATACCCACATGGCCTGTGCATTACCCAGTTCTTCCAGCCAGTAGACATGCTTCACCCCCTTGATACCACGCCCCAGCAACGCGCCGGTGCCGTATCCCACCGTGGTCAGGTAAATGGCGCCGGCCGGGACCAGTATGTCGCGATAATCCTTTGCCGACATACCGCCCTTGCCGATGATAATTTTCGCCTGCGACAGGGCAAGCCATGCAGCCATCCACTTGGAGAAGCGAAAACTCGCGGTGGCGGTGACACCGCCAACGGTGTAGCTGCCGTCGGGTTCTACCGCCGCGGCCGGTGAGCAATGGAAATTGACATTACCTAGATTAACCAGATCCACCGGCGGCGCTTCGCCCTGCTCCAGCACCTTCTGGTACACACCCTCGCGGGCGGTGTAGATAATGCCGTCGAGATATACCACGGTGCCTATGGCAAGATCCTGTAAATCCCCGGCTTGAACCGGTAATTTTAAACGGACTGTTTTTCGTTGGGTTGTTTCGCTGGCCATTCGACAGTCTCTCTGCGGGTATAAGGGGTGAACCACTGCGGATCGTGGCGGAATTCGCTGCTGCCATCGGCGAACAAACGTACCGTGGCGCGCCGCGATGACAGGCAAAAGGCATGCACACTAACCGGCATGCCGCCAGTATGGGTAAAGCCGACCTCGATATGGCAATCGGCGACCATCGCATTGCCGACGAAACCCATCGCGCCCATACCGATGCTGTTCCCGAGTTTTTTCAGTTCCAGTTCCAGCGCGGCAATCTTCGGGTCGGGATTACGGTCACCGACCACGCGCAGGCAGGCGGCCTGCTTGCCCAGCACCATGGTGGTGTCCTTGGAGCCGCCTATGCCGACCCCCATGATCGCCGGCTGACAGGCCAGACCGCGCTTGCCGAATGACACCAGGGTATCGAGGAAGAAACGTTTGATGCCATCGATGCCGTCGCCGGGGAAGAGCATGCGGTAATCGGTGCCGAATAGTCCACCCTTGTGCACCGTGGTGATATCGATCCAGTCGACATCCGGCTCGAAACTCCAGTCGATTTCCGGTGCATTGATGCCGACATTGTTGTTGTGATCGCTACGCCACAGCGGATGCACGCGATTGGGGCGCAGCGGGATATCGTGGGTGGCGCGCGCAGTAGCATTACGCAAGGAGCGCTCAAGGCCGACAAAGCCATCGTCGACACGGGCATTGTTGCCCATCTTCACGTAATAGCGCGGCAGGCCCGTATCGGCGCACATGGGTCTGCGATCTTCGCTGGCCGCATTCCAGTTATCCATCATGGTTTGCAGCACAAAACAGGAGAGCTCGCCCTCTTCCCATTTGGCCATGTCTTCGATGCCCTGGCGGTAATCGGGCGGGATATCGATCGCCGCGGTGGCCATGATCTGGTAGGCGGCTTTCTCTATGGCTTCACATTTAATCATGGCAACACCGGTTAAATAAGCGACTCACCGGGCTTGACGATAGTGAACTCGACAGGCTGGCGCTCGACACCCAGGCTGTCTCCAGTCTGGCGTGCAACGGTAAAATAGGATTCATGCAAATCTCCGGCATCGGTAAAATCTTCGCGGTAGTGCGCCCCGCGGGAATTTTCCCGCGACAGTGCCGCCGCCGCAATTACCTCGGAAACATCGATCAGGCTTTGCAGGTTTAACCAGTCGTGCCAGCCCATCGCAAACACGCGGTTGGCATCGGCTAGTCCACAACTATGCAAATCAGATTTCAAAACTTTCAAACCCTCCAGCGCGGATTGCAAGCCGGCGGCATCGCGCAGAACGCCGACATTATCCCACATCAGGCCGAGCAAGCCTTCACGAATTTCATTGACGTCACCGGCAGCTTTGCCGAAGGGCGTCATGGCGCGTTCTATCTCGCGCTCGACCACTTAGATCAGGATCCCGCCAGGTCTGCATGGCACTCACTTCGCAGGCCATTTCATCGCCTGCGATGCCGCCAAAGACGGTAGAGTTGGCAACACCGTTACCGCCCAGGCGGTTGGCACCGTGGGCTCCACCGGCATCCTCCCCGGCAACAAACAGACCCGCGAGCTGGCTACGCGTATCCGCTTCGACAACCACGCCACCCATAAAATAGTGAGCGGTTGGTACAACTTCGACGCGTCCTCCGGCCAGGTCAAAACCACAATCCGCGCAACGCTTCACCATGCCCTGAAACCGTTCGGCCACGGATTCGGCGCCGAGGTGCCCCATGGATATATACACACCGCCGTTGGGCGTGGTGCGCCCGGCGCGCATTTCCGCGTAGATGGCGCGACTGACGATATCGCGTGTGGCGCGTTCACCGGCCTCGTCATAATTGGCCATGAATCGTTCGCCTGCGCCGTTCAACAGGTAACCACCGGCACCGCGCAGGCCTTCCTCCAGCACCGTGCCGGTCATACGCGTATCGCGTCCGGCGAGCAGGCCCGTGGGATGAAACTGCACCATTTCCATGTCTCGCAGGCCGAGCCCGAGTCGCAGCGCCATGGCAAGCCCATCCATGGATTTCTCCCCCGAGGGGGTATGGTAGCGATACATCGTGGGACCGCCGCCGGTCCCAAGCAACACCGCCTTGGCCTGCACCAGGCGAAAATCTCCGCTGCGCATATCCACCATCAACACCCCGGCGATACCACTGCCATCGCTGGCCGGCACCAGCGCCAGCGCGCGGTGCTCTTCCATCATCGTCAACGGCAGGCTGCGCACCTGCTCCATCAGCCGGCTGATGATTTCTATACCGGTTAAATCGCCCTTGTGCACGGTACGATCAAAGGTTTGCCCGGCAAAGGCCTTGTGATGCAGCGAGCCATCGGCGTTGCGATCGAAAAAACAACCGAGTTCGTTTTCCAGTTCCTGCACCCGCGTCACTGCGGTCTGACAGAGGCGCATCGCCATGTCCTGATTGGGTAGCCACTTGCCGCCATTTATGGTGTCCATGAAGTGGCGTTCGACAGAATCGCCGGGGCTGAGCGCGACGTTGTAACCGCCTTGCACCATGCGCGTACAACCGCACTTACCGAGCAGGCCCTTCACCGCTATGGTGATATCGAGATCAGGAGCCGCGCGCGCCGCATGCAGCGCAGCAAATAATCCAGCACCACCACTGCCGAGGATTAACAGGTCGGTTTTACAGGTTTCAAATTTCATTTAAATAGCATTCAGCAGGTAACTGGTAGCGACCAGGAAGGCAGCCGCAACAGCAGCGGCCAGCAAATTTTTCTGACCGTCGCGCCAGGGCAGAAATTCCACCGCGAGCAGACGCAGGCCGCCGAAGAAATGGATCGCCAGCAGGAATACCAGACCGAACTCGGCCAGCTTCACCAGCGGTCTATCGCTCCAGTGCAAAAAGCCGTCGAGAGCAGCATCACCCTGCAGCGCCAGGCCGAGCACATAAAAATGCAGCGGCAGAAACAACGCCAGCGCGAGACCGGAGAGCCGATGCAGTATAAAAGCAAGATACAGTGGCTGGCGCCGGTAGGCCTTCATCAGCTGATCACCAGCGCAAACACCGCGCGCATACCGGTTATCAGCAGCAGCAGAAAAATAGCCGAGCCCAGCAGGCTCAAGGCCTTGCCACGGAGCTGCAACCATTCGCGAAAAATGCTACGCAGACCGATGCTCGCGTGTATAGCCACGGCCAGCACGAAAAGCCCGTAGACAGCACCCCAGAACAGGCTCCCCTGAGTGCGAGAGAGAATTTCGGCCGCGTCCAGCCCGCCCTGTATCGCGTAAATCATCATGCCCAGATGCAGCAACACCAGCGGTGCCATAATCATCGCGCTGACACGCTGCATCAGGTAAAGGCGCATTTCAGTCATTATTTTTTGTCCGGTACCGCGACAATAATTCGCGCGATGCCAGGCGTTTCAGCCCGGCAATCGATGCGGTAGGATTCAATTCATTGGGACAGTGGCTGACACAGCCCTGCTGCGAATGACACTGGTGGCATCCGCCATCGCCGGACACCGCTGCCAGTCTTTGCGCTCCGGCGGTATCGCGCTCATCCATTTGCAGGCTCCAGGCTCGATTCAGCGCCGCCGGGCCAAGGTAATCCTTATTCCAGGCAACAACATCGCAGGCGGCGTAGCAAATAGCGCAGTTAATACATTCGATTGCGGCGCTGGCGGCCTTGCGCGAGTCCGAGTTTGGCGAGATCGCCGCGACCGCATCATTTCGCGTTGCCTTACCGCGGAATTTTCCTTCTGCCTGCGTCCACTTGTCGAAAAACTCGCTCATGTCGCAGGCCAGATCCTTGATCACCGGCAGGTTACGCAGCGGTGCTATCACCAGGCAATTATCGACCAGTACCTTTTCCACATGGCTACGGCAGGTCCAGCGCGGCTTGTCGTTCACCATCATCGCGCAGGAGCCGCACATGCCGACGCGACAGGCAAAGCGATAACTCAGCGAAGCGTCGGCGTGACGCTGTATCCAGGTGACCACGTCGAGCACGGTCTGGCTTTCCTGACGGGGCACCTGAAAATCCTGAAAGCCGCCCTGCTGCGCGTCGCCACGCCAGATCCTGGCGGTTAGATATCGGGTTGTGGAATCTAATGGCATGCTGCTGGACTAGCGGAAATAGCCGACATAAACCAGGTTGAATCCGGTGAGCAAAAAATCACCGTTGAACCCGTCGAATTCGCTGTCGTCGTAGTAGGTGACATACTCGAAGGCAAAATAGCCATTGTCTTCCGACGGCACCTGCAGACCGAAACCTATGGCGGTACCCGAATCGTCGATTTCGGCGGAAGCGCCAGTGGTGGCTCCGGTTACAGTTACATGGGTAGCGCCACCCAGTATATATAGCTTCGAGCCTCCGCCGATTGGCAGGTTCGCCTTGACGAAGAGGAAGGTGGTATCCACATCGTAATCGATTTCAAAGCTTCCAAAGGTAAAGGTATCTGGAATCATGGTGAGACTGTACTCACCGCCTAGTTCGATATATTCATTCAGCGCCATGCCGGCACGGATCGCTATATTGATCGGTTCGATCGGTTCGACACCGTCGTCAAAACTCAGGAACGAGCCACTGATTCCCATAAACCCTGTGGCCGAATTCGCAGCTGCGGAAAATAACAGTAGCAGTCCTGCCATTGCCGCAGGTATTTTTCTGTCCATGGTGGGAACCCCTGATTGTTTTTGTAAGCGCCTGCATAGTATCGCAATGCAGCGGAGTCGGACAAACAATTCAAATGAGCGGATTCAGCTCGACAACCGATGTCACCCTGACCGCCAGGGTCGAGGTTTTTTTCAGCGCCTATTCAATCTGCTCTAACTCCCGCGTAAACTTCGGCCTGTTCCAGGGCTGGTTATTCAATGCAAAATTTTGATTACATCATCATCGGTGCCGGTGCGGCTGGCTGCGTGCTCGCCAATCGCTTAAGCGCAAATCCCGATAACAGCGTCTGTCTGATCGAGGCGGGTGGCAGCGATCGCAGCCCCTGGGTAAAAATTCCTGCCGGGGTGTTCGGGCTCTATGGCAATAAAAAATACGACTACGCCTATACCGGTCTGGCACAACAACAGTTGAATGGCCGCCAGATCACGGTTAATCGCGGCAAGTGCCTGGGTGGATCCAGCTCGATCAACGGCATGGTTTACATCCGCGGTAATCCCAACGACTACGACAACTGGGAAAAACAGGGCTGCAAGGGCTGGTCTTACGCCGAGCTGTTGCCATTGTTCAAATCACTGGAACGCAACCTGATAGACCAGGAGCCGGAGTTCCACGGTTTCGATGGCGAACTCAGTATTGTAGAGCCACAGGACCCGAACCCGTTGTCGCAGATTTTCGTCGGCGCAGGCGCCGAGGCTGGCCTGCCGCAGAATAACGACTTCAATGCCGAGTCCCAGTTTGGCCTGGGGATATACAACCTCTGCCAGTACAAGGGCGTGCGCGTCAGCAGCTTTAGCGCATTCGTCGACCCGATTCGACATCGCAGCAACCTGACCATTCTGAAAAATACAGAGGTCGTTTCGCTGCAAATCGAGGAAAAACAGGTCACGGGAGTATTCATCCAACGTCAGGGACAGGCGGACAGACTGGACTGTAACCGCGAAGTCCTGCTCAGCGCCGGGGCTATTGATTCACCGCGAATATTGCTGGCGTCGGGTATCGGCGACAGGCAGGAACTGGAGCAGCTCGGCATAGTCTGCCGACAGCATTTGCCGGGGGTAGGGAAGAATCTGCAGGACCATGTCGACTGCATGGTCACGGTACGTTCCCGCCAGGCAGTCTCCATCGGTTTATCCCTGGCTGCATTACCCGACATCATCGCTTCACCATTGCGGTATCTTTTCAAACGCATGGGTTGGTGGACCACCAACTACACCGAGGCGGGAGGCTTTGCCAGAACCGTTTTCGCCGAGGCTGCAGCAGCGGGCAGCCGTGATGCCGACCCGGATATCCAGTTTCATTTCACCCCGATTTTTCGCAGCCACCGTGGTAAAAAGTTTGAATTTGGCCATGGTTACTCATTGTTTACCTGCGTGCTTCGTCCCCACAGCCGCGGCTCGGTGAAGCTGGCCAACGATGGCAGCCACCGCAATGTCATTATCGACCACCAGTTACTCGCCGATGAACGCGATCAAAAGCTATTGATAGAGGCGCTTAAAAAAGCTCGCCAGGTGCTTGCTTCAGCCGTATTTGACAAGTTTCGTGGTGAAGAAATGGCGCCAGGGCCTGATGTGCAAAGCGACGAAGATATTCTCGCCTACCTGCGCAACAGCGCGCTCACGGTTTATCACCCGGTGGGTACCTGCAAGATGGGTGTCGACGAGATGGCGGTGCTGGATCCGGATTCGCTGCGCGTCAAAGGACTGAACAATTTACGGGTCGCCGATGCCTCGATCATGCCCGATGTAATTAGCGGCAATACCTCGGCGGCGAGCATGATGATCGGCGCGAAAGCCGCGCAATTGATCGGATAATTTCAGCAGGCCAAAGGCCTGCTGTTAAATCAGGACGGAACACTGTTTGCCGAAAATGACTACCGGCTTCCCCGCAATCGCTAGTTGATTTTCTTTACGAACGGAAATATATCAGTGGCGCCGAGCATGTCGGTAACTACGAAGACAATAAACAGGGTCAGTAATATGCCACCCGCAGACCCACCGGCCGGGGCGCTGTCAAAATTCGCTGCCAGGGCCTGCAATTCCGAATCGGTCATGCGGCGCAAACGATCTTCTGCCTGCGCAGGATCTACACCCATGGCAACCAGTTTCATCTGTAACTGTGGTCGTTCCAACTCGCCCAACAGGCGCTCTACCGAAACCTGCCCGTCCAGGGTCAATGAGATATCAGTGGTGCTCAGCATGGCGGCCTGCAATGGCATCATTTGCATAGCAAAAAACACCAACAACGACGCCAGCGACAGGCTTTTTTTGTAACTGCTAAAGAATTTCATAATCCAGCCTCTGTGATTAACTTAACCTACGAACCCTGCAGCCTAGCAGCAGCAGGCTGACAATCATAGCGAATAGATTCGAGGCCTGGCAAAGGCCATAGCGCTAGAATAACTGCAATAAAATCGCTACCTGGCAGGCAAATGCGATCAGAAAACTGACTGTTCTCAACCAGCCTATCTTCAGGGTAAAAACGACGAAATGCGCCACTCTGGCCCAGAAATAAATCATCGCCGCTGCCGCGGTTACCTGGTTGCTGGCGCCAGCGACATGCACCAGTAAAATGGCCGCCGCAAAAATCGGCAGGTTGGCCGAGGCATTGGCATGCGCCGCCTTGGCGCGTTGAGCCCAGGGGGACAGAGGTGGCGGATTCTCCGGGTAGCCCACGGTTGCACTGATACCCCTAACCAGAAATGAATCGAGAATATTGGGAATCCAGGCAACTGCGGTAAAAAGGCTAACCAGGGCGAGGTAGGTGAGTTCGGTAGTCATGATATTTCTCCTGCATGAATTAAGAGTCATATATTTGTACTGCGAGCAACGCAACCATCTTAAGGCGGTGAAACCTCTGGTCAATCATAAAGCACGCCAAAAACAAGGGTTAGTACAGGCGAGTTGCGTTAATATAATCGGCAATCGTAATTTATCGCCTGTAGGTCATGAAAAAATTTAAAACAATTATTATGCTGCTGCTGATTATCGCAGTGCTGATATTTGCCATCCAAAATGTTGCTGCGGTTGAAATTCAGTTCCTTTTCTGGAGTTTTGCGATTCCACGCGCGCTGATGATCCTGCTGCTGTTGGGCACCGGCTTTGTTATCGGCCTGCTGGTCGCCAGCCTGCTTCGATTCAGGAAAAGCGCGAAGCGATAGAATTTAACGATTCGAAATCAGCAGCTTAACTGCGTTAAACTGGTCGAAATTCAGATTAGCCAAGGGGAGTAACACAAATTGCCAAAACTAAAAGCCCTGTTTGATAACAATAAGTCCTGGGCAGCGGACATTCTTGCCAGGGACCCGGAGTTTTTTACACGCCTGTCCCGCCAGCAGGCACCCGAATACCTGTGGATAGGTTGTTCCGATAGCCGAGTGCCGGCCAACGAAATCATCGACCTGCCACCCGGTGAAGTTTTCGTTCACCGCAATATTGCCAATATGGTGGTGCACTCCGACCTCAACTGCCTCTCGGTTATCCAGTACGCGGTCGAAATACTCAAGGTAAAACATATTATCGTCTGCGGTCACTACGGCTGTGGTGGTATCAAATCCGCACTCGAAGTTCAGGGTCACGGCTTGATCGACAACTGGCTAAGGCATGTGAAGGATGTAATTCGCTTTAACCAGGATGAAATGGAAGGCCTCGACTTCGAGCACAGTATGGATCGGCTATGCGAACTCAATATCATCGAACAGGTCACCAACGTCTGCAATACCACCACGGTACAAAATGCCTGGGACCAGGGGGCCGATCTGAACATATATGGCTGGATTTACAATGTCTCGAATGGAATCCTGGTTGAACTCGTCGACTCCATAAACTCCAACCTCCAACTCGGTGAGCGTCTGAAAAAATAAGCCGGACGGAGGGAACTTGTCACTATTGAAATTCATCGGCAATCGCCTCGCCGGCTATCTCGCGCAACCCGCCAGCGGCGATGTTCGCTTCGCCACCTGCAAGCCGGAACTGCTCGCGGCAACACTGCGCAAGGGTGACGTTTTGCTGGTAGAAGGTTCGAGCCGCTTCAGCGTCGCGGTAAAATATCTGACCCAGTCAACCTGGTCGCACGCCGCCCTCTATGTCGCCGAGGAAGGGCAGGAG
>CAXBMV010000060.1:0-9651 GCA_963976575.1 uncultured Gammaproteobacteria bacterium
GTTCAATATGCCCGCCGCGATAAACGAATCCAGCTCGTTAAACCCTTCGAAGGTTAGAATAGCGATGTTCATTATTTCCCCTATTGTCCAGTGTCTATTCGGCTATTCTGCATTGCCGGGTGGCGCTTGTCAGCAAGCCAGCTGTTTGAGTGCCTCGATGGCTTTTTCCGCGAGTTCGCTCTGTACAAAAATATGATCGTGATAATAACCCGCAATGACATTGGCACTTATACCATGCTCTGCAAGCTTGTTCGAGAATGCCGCGGTTAACCCGACCGCATCGAGGCTGGAGTGAATGGTTAAAGTAATGCCTTTCAAAACGACTTCATATTTCAGATTTTGCTCATCCGCAATAGACTTGGGGATGATCAGGGTAAGCCCTTCGGATTCCCTGATTGCTGCAAAAGGCCGCAATTCTGCATAGTCTCCATAGCTGGAATTCTGGAACGAGCAGAATACAAACTCTCCATCCAGTATTTCAGGGGACATGGATTTAAGCAGTATTCCCAGATCTCTCTCACCCGTCATGGTTTTATTTACTCGTCAGGATTTGCATCATTGTTTGCGTTTGCAGAACATTCTATCCCCCGCGACAGCCCGCGAGCTATGCAAATTTCTGCTTCCAGGTCTCGCAGCGCAGTGCATCGCGGTCGTCGTAGCTACGAATGGCAGTATCGAGATCCATTTCGAAGGCATCCTCGCGATCTTCCGCCAGTGCGGTCAGGCGCATAGTGTACCAGGCAGTAATCCCGCCTGGCGGCGCGGACTCGAATCTCGGAAAGTCCGGATCGCGGCTGGCTTCGCTTAACCAGGTTTCAGCCAGTCGGGGTTCGAGTACCATGGCGCGCGCAAGGCCGACGATATCGATGGCCCCGTCTGCCAGCGCATCTAACGCCTGCTGGCGGGACTTGAATCCGCCTGTCAGCATCAGGGGCTTCGTCGTCCGCGATCGGGCACGGCGCGCGAAATCAAGAAAATACGGCCCCTTGCCGGAACCGTCAGACGACGCCTTCGCTCCCGGGAAATAAGTGCCACCGCTGATATCGATCAAATCTATGGACGATTCATCGAGCAGACTCACCACTTCCAGCGCATCATCCTGAGTTAGTCCGCCTTCCAGCATGTCCGTCGAGTTCACCTTGATAGCGATCGGAAAACCCGCCCCGACGGCGCCTCGCACCGTGCTTATCACGTCGAGAATCAAGCGACACCGCGCCTCGATCGAACCGCCGTATGCGTCGCTCCTGAGATTAAACAATGGTGACAGGAACTGGCTCAGCAGAAAGCCGTGTCCGGCGTGAATTTGCACGCCGCCAAACCCCGTGGCTTTCGCGATTGCGGCAGAACTCGCATACAGGCCTGGTAGCGCTTCGATCTCTTCCGTCGACAAGCTTCGGCAGCGAAGCTCGCCTATATCGAGGGCCGATGGTCCCGCCGGTTGACTGATTGGAGGGTGCGCGAGCGCTCCTGCGTGGCCTAGCTGCGGCCATAACTGAGCGCCATTGATCGAAGCCTGCTTAGCCAGTGCCTTCAACGCCTGTAAATTTGAGCCCGCATGAAGTGCCAGGTTTCCCGGCTTTTCCGCAAAACCGGGATCCACCTGAACTTCACCGATGATCGAAAGCGCGATACCACCCTCTGCCCAGCGTTGGTATAGGCGCATCTGTGCTGTGGTCGGATCGCCGCGTCCATCGGCAAGCGAATCCGACATGGCCGGCTTGACCAGCCGATGCTTCAAAACCGCACCACAAGGGAGGGCCAACGGGCACCCAAGTAGTTCGTCTGATTCAGAAGGGTTCAAGACAACTCCCTGGTTAAAGGTTTTCTTTTAAGATCATAACGATCCAGTAATAGGCAAATCATTCACGACCATCCCTGCCCGCTTGTCAGATTTTTTCTTCGGGCCTTTCGGCAAAATGCAAAAGAACACCGGCAGGATCCCAAACGTGGGTAATAAGTAGCCCCCAGGGCATTAGTTCGGGCGGGGCCACTTTTGTGCCCTTGAATTTTTCCGTCAACTTGATATCGACAAAATGATCGTGCCACTGTTGCGCCGAGTTCACCATGAAATGCAGCATCAGGCTATGTGCGTAGTTATTGTGGTTGCGCGGCAGTAACAGGAAACGATAACCAAAGTTTGTATCGATTTCGCAAATTTCCTCACTGCTCCAGTTGAGCTTGAAACCCATGCATTCATAAAATGCCTTTGATTCCTCGAAGTCATTCGATGGTACAAACGGCTTGAAGTCTTCTATTGTTCTCATCGGCTTTCCGGGGAATGAACAAGATTTGTAAAATGGATAAAGGCGGCCTCACTCTCTTCTAAGTTCGTGGCAGGAGCAGTGGACGCCGCCACCGCCAATGGCAAACATATCGTAATCGACGGCAGTGACTTCGAACCCTTCCTCTTTTAAGCGCGCATTGATATTGCCGTTGTGAGCCATAGATAAAACGCGCCTGTTACCAAGGCTGACCACGTTGCCGCCCAGTTTCACGCAATCCGCATAGGGAACGATAATCCGCTCTATAGCCTGTTTATCCAGCCAGTCGATGGCATAGCCTGGCAATGCATCCTCACACACCAGCGCCAGATTTTCCTCCAGCATGACCACAACAGCGTCCATGTGCACGAATTGGGGCGGGATCGGCACTATGAATGCTTCCCAGCCTTTGTCTTCCATCCATCTGGCAACCTGCTGCGCACCGGCCTGGGTAGAGCGGTCTCCGGACCACCCGAGTAAAGCCACTCCCGGCTTTACAATAACAAAATCACCGCCTTCGAAATGATTGGCAGTCACCCACTTCCATATCGGAATTCCCGCCCTGTGGTAAAACTCGGAAACCACGGCATAGTCCTGGCGCCGGGGTGGTGTTTGCACGCTGGTGATCACCGCACCCCAGGGCGTCATGAAACTGGAGTCGCGGGTGAAAACGCTGCTGGGAAGACCCTCATCTGCTTCTACAAAATGGCATCGAACACCGTTTGCTTCGTAGACCTCGACCATGCTCTGGTGTTGCCCTAAAGCCTTTTGCTTATCGAAGTGATAACCCATCTGTTCCTGATTGGCCTGGTTAACCGCTGAAATCGAATTCAATGGAACCCATCGGAAATGATCCGGCTTACCTAGCAAAACATCGGTTAACACACCTGTTTGCGCATTGACCTGCCATTGAACTTTTTCGGATGCATTGCTTGTCATGATTATCTCGCCATTACTCGTTGTTTTACTGCCACGTAATATATTGATCTTCTGTTACATTCACAACTTACCTGGAACAAGAGCGCATTTTCGAGATCAATTACCGGTGTCCGGCTAGGCGTTTGCCAAAAGCATTTTTCTTGCCGCTTCGAAACTGTCATCGAGTGATCCTGAAAAGTCTATCTTGCCTGATCGCTTTCGAAATCCAGCTCGCCGAAGTTTTATGATCATACGCGGATGCAAATTGCTGATAACCAGGCCAATGTCCCTGTTTTGCAAATCTTTCGCTATCGACTCCATGGCCACGATAGCACTCATATCAAGCAGGGTGACTTCAGTCATATCGAGTATCACGACTCTTACATCCGGACTGACTGCTGCAATTGTCCTAACTGCTTTTTGCGCAGAACCAAAAAACAAGGGACCGTTAATGTCATAGACTACCGTATGTTCGGGTAAATCATATTGGGCATGATCACCCTCAACCATAGATGCCTGGGTGAGGCTAATACTTCGTCTGATAAACAACATGGCGGCCAAACCCATTCCCACGGCTACTGCGACAGTCATATCGAACAGGACTGTCAGTGAAAAGCACAGAATCAGGACAACCACATCATCTCTTGGTGCAATTTTGGTTGTACGAATAAAATGCCTGGCGTCGCTCATATTCCAGGCAACCAGCAACAACAGTGCGGCCATTGACGCCATAGGTATATACGACAATAGAGGGGCAAGCAGCAAGATGCTAACTACGATAAACAAACTGTGAACCACTGATGCCAGCGGCAGGCTTCCGCCTGATTTAATGTTCGCTGCTGTTCGGGCAATAGCGGCAGTTGCGGGCAAGCCTCCAAACAGTGGCGAGATGATGTTTCCGATTCCCTGACCGATAAGCTCGTCATTTGGGTTATGTTTTTTGCCGGACATGCCATCCGCGACAACGGCACATAACAAAGATTCCAGTGAACCCAGGATGGCAATTGTTATTGCTGAGGGTAAAAGTTTTTTCACAAGTTCAAAACTGATACCAATAGGAGTGCCGTCGGCACCCGGCAAATGCCATGGCCAGGAAAAGGCCGGCAGGCTGGGTGGAATTCCGCTTCCCGTTTGCCCGTTAATTTCGTAGGAAAAGTGGCTACCGATTGTTGCAATGGAGAAGCCGGGTATATAAAGGCTAAGCATCCAGGCCAAGACACTACCGGCTAACAGTGCGATAAGATGGCCCGGGATTTTTGAGCGAATTTTAGGCCAAACCAACAAGACCGCCATAGTTACAACGCCAATCAGAGTTTCTTTCCAATCTATGGAAGGAAACGCATTAACAATAGCCGACAATTTGTCCAGATAATGGCCATCCAGAGATACACCGCTAAGACCCAGAAAATCCTTTATTTGAAAAGTGGCAATTACAACGCCGATTCCTGCGGTAAAACCAACGGTTACTGGATACGGAACTATCTCGATCAGCTTGCCCAGTTTCCCGACACCCATCAAAATTAATATTAAACCGGCCATCATTCCGCTAATCAACAAACCACCCAAACCGAATTCCTTAACAATTGGCAGCAGAATGACAACAAAGGCCGCAGTAGGCCCCGATATATTGACCTTCGAGCCTCCGGTTAACGCAATTATAATACCGGCCACTATTGCGGTATAAAGACCATGCTGCGGTGGCACGCCACTCGCTATGGCCAACGCCATTGATAGCGGGAGCGCAATGACGCCAACGGTTAATCCCGCTAGTACATTCGCCTGTATATCTTGATACGATGGTTTGCTTAGTACCGATCGTTTAAGTGCGGATAGCATTTTTTGGCTCGATTGCTATGGTGTATTAAGGTCGTGCCTTGCGATGCGCGAGCACAGTGAATGGTCCTGCCATGGGTGTTTTATTGCTGTGAATCTGACTGTTCTCCTGAACGAGTAGCGTAATGGCTTTCCGGTAGACGCTTCCAATTTTTAGTCATTTGCCCTCCATTACCGCAGTTTGCAGGAGTATACGCCCATAGAAATCTATTTTACCTGGCAAGGAAAACTCTAAACGATCTTCAAGCCGAGATAACGGAACTTTTAATGGCTTTTCACGGGTAGCTGAATTATACCAAGTGCTATCCTCGGCAAATCCGGCGGGTACTTTTTCGTGTGGAATAATACTCTCAAACATTTCTGGCCACAGCCATGACAACCTTTGCCGAGCCCTCTGAAGACTCCATTGAAAATGGTAGGGATGTCGAGAATTTTGAGTATCCGGCCTGCTTGAGTGCTAATTCTATCGACTCCCTTGAAAAGCCAGTGCCCGATATTTCATTTTCCTGTAGCCAGTCCCATTGAACGAAACTCCCCTCTTTCTTGAGCAACTGCTTGAGTAGCTTGAGCGCTTCCAGATAATCAGGCACGAAGGCAAGCGCCGACGAAGCGACGATGATATCGAAACCACCACGCAGGCTTTCGTCTGTATCGATTAGATTTTGAGTAAGCTCACTTTGAATAGCGCGTACATTCTCAAGCCCTTTACCGGTGAGTACCGAAATCATTTTTTCAGATGGGTCTATGGCCACGACATAATTTGCCTGGGCAGATATTTTCTCTGTGAGAAGACCGGTTCCACAGCCAAAGTCGAGAACGCTACGGCCCTCTAGTTCAACCCTGTTCACCAGGGAGTCATAAGCCTTCAAGCAATAGGAAATCACAGCTTCATTGCTATCCCAGCCTTCCGCATATTCGTCCCAGCCTTCGCTCATAGTTCCGTTTAACCCTGGTTATTCATATGAAGTCTGGCCTGCAGCTACTGCGTCTTGTCAGGAGTAAACTTCAGGCGCAATATTTGCTGACCAGTTGGCTCGTGAAGCTTTTCCTCAAGATACTCAAAGCCATATTTTGCGTAAAAGTTACGCCCGATCGAATTTGCCTTGAATACCTCGACCTCCAGATCGCCATGGAGGGCTTGTGCTTTATCCATTAATGCCCTGCCTATACCTTTACCATGGCTATTGGGTTGAAGAAATATTGCACCGACCTCTTTACCCATCAGTGATAGAAATCCTTTTACTTCACCTTTGATTTCGGCAACCCAGGTATCCGTATTGGGTAAATAAATGTCGACAATATTCTTACGCTCCTGCGCAATGAAATCCTCTGTCATAAATTCATGGGCCAAACGTGTTGCTAGCTCCCATGAATCCAGAACTGCATCCAGGTCTGAGTTTTCGTATTGCCGTATTTTCACGGATTTGATCCTCTTATATAAAAACGAGCACTGTCCAGGCAAGCGGGATGAGAATATACACAGCACTACTACTATTCAATTCAAATAGCTGTGCTTCTATTAACTGACTTCCGGTAACGGTGGAATACTTTTTGTAGCTCCTCGAACAGACCTGCATCATGTGGGTGTTTACTGGTTTTCATTAATTCTTCTGCGGTGCAGCCACCGTAGACCTGCGCTTCTAAAAACATATCTGCTCCAGATGACAAAAGGCAATCAACAATGTCTGCGAGGTTTGAAGGGACCACTTGCCGATAGCCCTCTACACCATTTGATCCCGTGTAATGCAACAGCGTAGATTTATGGGGGTAACTGGAGCGCTGATGCACTAACTCAGGCTCTGTAGCTATTGCATGCTTTATCACTTCGAGGTCTCCGGCAAGTAAGCTATCAACCAGCGATTCAAATCCTGCATCGGGTTTCGAATCACCCAGCTTATTGACTTCATTCCAGTTTTCGTAGCCAAAATCCTGTGCCACACAGTTTCTTGCATCCTCCAGAGTAAATTCACTGGAAAAGATTTCGGCCATGCTTTTCCTGCCAAATTTGCGCGCGCTCACAAATTGTATGCCCGCGTGTTTTTGCTCGTGGCCAGACAGCAGTCTTTTTGATAGCTGCTCGAGATGGCTTTTAATCGGTAACTGGTAATTCGATGCTGCTAATAAGCCGTCGTACAGATCAATCAGACTCTCGACTTCTGGATCTTTATGGACAGTTACATTAATCATAGATAATGGCCTTTTGCTTCACTTTTGATTTGAAATCTTAAAACGCAGGTTCAATGGTGAGCCCTACATCCGCATAACCGACCTTCGAACTTGAGTTGATATTAGCCACCTGCCGACTCATGGACTTCAACATCAAGACCGCTGCGAAGCACGGCGACCACTGACTCTGGTGTAAGCACTCGAACCAGGGCAGACGAGACACTGATCGGCTGTTGCTCGACGTAGCCTTCATGTGTCCAGCTATGCAGATAGCCACGCCATATGAGCACGGCTTTACCTTCGAGTTCTACGAAGACCCCATCAGGCAGGTTTCTTATCTTCGCCTGATGAGTAACCTGTCCACCGCCGCGCACGACCCTCTCATTATGAAGATGCATGTCCAGAACCCCTATCCCGGGGTTTGCAGACGGCAAGCGGCTCCGGTTGGCAGTGCACCAGGCCGCTTTGAACGCCTTGAACTTCTCTCGGCGACATTCACCGCATGGTCTGTGACCCGCCGCAAAGGCAGTAGCCTCGTCCAGAAAAAACAGCTCTGAGTAGGTGCCGGGGCTGAACACAACGCGACTTCTGTCTTTGAACTCAAGTTGGCAGGTAACCCAGGCTTTATGCCGCCAGTGCGTCACTATTTCGCGGCGTTCATTGTGTAGAATGCCGCGATTACCCAGCCAGGCGCCCCGGGCAGGCACCGCCTCCAGTTTCCCTCTCGGGGTTACCCGATTCTGCAGGGGGTTAGCCACAGCAAGTAACGCCAGATTTAACCACCCATACTGATGCGTAGGTATTTGTTTTCAGAAACTTGATCACCATCAAGGTCTCTCGTGGCGCAGGCAACTCAATCAGAGCCGGAAGTATCAATGTTTTTGAGATCGTCAAACTTTGCAGCCATTGTGGGGTTACCTTTGGTTAGTTTCTTCACGGTCAGGTCGTCTGCCTTGTTGTTGGCAAGGCGAAGATTATTTTCAGAGCCGAGCAGCGCATCTTTGGTCTTCTGCAGGTGGTCGATGGTTTTGTCGATTTCATCAATAGCCGTCTTGAATTTTTTTGACGCCAGATCGTAGTTTCGTGCGAAGCCCGTCTTAAAGGCATCGAGGTCGTCTTCGAAGTTGGTGATATCAATGTTTTGCGATTTCACCAACGCGAGTTCGGTTTTGTACTTCAGTGAGTTCTGGGCGGCGTTTCGCAGCAGCGTAATAATCGGAATGAAGAATTGCGGCCGGACAACATACATTTTCGGGTAACGGTGCGACACATCGACAATACCGGTGTTATATAGCTCGCTATCCGGCTCAAGCAGTGAAACAAGGACTGCATACTCACAATTCTTTTCGGTACGGTCCTTGTCGAGCTCTTTGAGAAAGTCTTCGTTCTTCTTCTTGGTAGCGGTTTCGTCGCTCTCGTTCTTCATCTCGAACATGATGGAGAGGATTTCGGTGTCATTCTCAACCGAGTCACGAAAAATGTAGTCTCCCTTGCTGCCAGTTCGCGCGTTATTATCCTTCTCGAAATACGCGTTCGAAAACGCTGTTGCACGAATGCGATTGAACTCGGTCTCGCAGTGCTGCTCAAGGGTTTCGCCAACCATCTTTGTTGACAGGCGTGCCTTCATATCGCGCAGGCGCTCTATCTCGCCTTCGCGATCTTTAATCTGCGTCTCATACTTTTCCTTGAGCGAAGTCTCGGAGAGCTGTTTCTCAAGCTGCGCTTGTTTAAGATCGCTTTTCAAACTCTGGACTTGTGAGCCGTTGCTTGCAGCTGCTTTTTGCAATTCATTCTCCAGCCTCGCCTCGGCCAATTGGGAGGCAGTCTGCCTGTCATGCGTTGCCTGTATCAGTTTGTTCTCGAGTGTGTCACGTTCCTTTTCCAGGGCATTCAGCGCTTGCGTCACCGCGAGCTGCTGGGCGACCTCACCGGCTTCCAGCTTGAGCTGCAGCTCCTTGATTTCAGCATCTTTGGCTGCGGCTGACTTTTCCAGTTCGCTTGTGACTCTGGTTGTTGCCAGTTCAACAGCATTTAGTTTGTCTTTCTCGGCCAACTCGAGCCGCTCGTGCAACTGCTGTTCGAACTCGTGATTGCGAACCTGCTTGATAATATCCGCGTACCCAGCCTCGTCGATCTTGAATGCTTTTTTACAGTGTGGACAAATGATTTCATGCATAACTAATTTCTCTGGCGATATCTTCAGTGATGGCTAACGTCCGGCAGAACCGGTGGCAGGACGCGAGGCAATTCGTAAATACGTTTGTTGGCACTTTACAGCTTAAGCTTAAATCCTTCATGAGTGGCCGCGAATCCATGTGACTCATAAAACCGGATGGCGTCCGGCCGCTGTTTATCGGATGTTAGTTGCACAATGCTGCAATTTTTACTTCTAGCTCGTTCAATGGCCCAGATAATAAATTTGGGTCTTCCCCCGATCAGGTGGGTAGACATGACTTTTTGATCCCGGCCGGAT
>CAXBMV010000061.1:0-9631 GCA_963976575.1 uncultured Gammaproteobacteria bacterium
AGAGCAAAACCCACTTCAACAAATCGCCAAAATCCTGCTGGGTGTTGGTAATCATCCCGACCGTGTAATCAGGCCCAAGCTCGCTCACCAGACCGCGCACCAGGGTAGTTTTGCCGGTGCCGACTTCCCCCGAAATCACGGTGATGCCGGATTCACTTTCGACACCGTATTCCAGGATATTCATCGCCCGGCGATGACTCTTGCCAAGGTATAGGAACGCAGGGTTAGGCGACAGAGTGAATGGCTTTTCGGTGAAATGGTAAAATTCTTCGTACATTTATTTTCCTGGGTCTATTGGCTAATAATAGTCCCGAATTTCCTCATCGGCCTTGTTTAAAACCGTTCCAATCAAGTGGGTCGATCCAAGTAAACGCATGGATTTGAGCACTTCGGACTCGGTGTTTCTCCCATTTTCGACGACTAGCAAGGTCGAATCAACATTGGGCAAGAATACCATGGCATCGTCAAGGTCCAACAGCGGCGGCATATCAAAGATAATAATCCTCGACTCGTATCTCGACTTTAATTCCTTCACCAGATTAACCATACGAGGTGACGATAAGAGTTCGGATGATTCGGTGGTAGCCCCCCTTCCCGGCAACAATACCAGGCGCTCGAATGCCGGGTTTACCAGCAGGCTCTCTAACTTTACATCGCCCTGCAAATAGTCGGATAAGCCTTGTTCGGGCACAAAATCGAAATACTTGTGGATACTGGGCCGACGTAAATCAACATCGACCAGTAACACCGTCTGATTGACTTCGTGCGAAATGCTAATCGCCAGATTGGTCGCGACCAGCGACTTGCCGATACCTTTCGACGGACCGGTAACGCCAAGTGAAGTCCACCCGTTCTCGCGCATGGCGTGCAGTACCTGGGTACGCAATATTCGAAACGAGGTTGCTCTCGGATCAGTACGATTTCCGGCGATTAATCGGTTTTCAGACAAAACCCCTTGTGGGACTTTGATGTGCCGTGTTTGCGTGTATTCGATTTTCTCGAAAGCATGATCAGTTTCGGGATCACGATTAGGCGTCACCGACACCCGCCGCAGCAAGCCATGGCGCCGTTTTGATCGGCTTTTCTCGAGTGCTGTCTTGATCCGGTCCATATATGCCTCAAGTCAAATTGAGCTTGCGCAGCAAGATAAGCCATACCAGGTCGAGCGGCTTATAGAGAAAATGCACCAGCGCCAGGAACAGGATACCCAGAATAACAAGGCTGGCGATCAATATTTTTATGTTTCGCTTTTTCACCACCTCGTCCTGGCGCGTCCTAATGTAGGGAATAGTCACCAACGGCATCATTTTGGTCACCGCGGCAAGAGCCTTGGAACCACGAATCCCACCATCGAGTAACTCGGCCAAACCGGCCACACCAATGCCGCTGAACAATGATA
This sequence comes from uncultured Gammaproteobacteria bacterium, assembly GCA_963976575.1. Taxonomy (GTDB): domain Bacteria; phylum Pseudomonadota; class Gammaproteobacteria. Next base: position 1,400 of record CAXBMV010000061.1, read on the forward strand.
AAATCAATCCCATCATGAATAGTTTCTTTCGATTTGGCTTGATCGGCACATCGGGGCGCAGTGGCGGCTCGAGTAAAGTAAAGCGCTCGCCTTTCTGATCCTCCTCCAGGCTCATGGCAAGTTCGGCCTGCGATTCCTTGGCTTTCATTTCCTGGTATTTATTTCGGGTATTTTGATAGTCGCGCTCCAGTGCGTCCAGGCCTCGTTCGACCTGGGGGGTGCGACTAATCCAGGCATCGAGGCGGGCAATTTGGCGCTCCAGGTCAAGCCTGGCCTTTCTAATCCTCTCGATGCTGCTTTCTATTGACCCCAGCCTGGCCTCGACCTGCAGCAGTTCCGGATTCGAACGGCTTTGCTGTGCGGGGGCTGTAGCATTGTTGAATTCGGCAATCATTGTCGCAATGCTGTCTAATTTTCGCTCCTGTTTGATTACGTCGGGATGTTCGTTCGAGTATTTTCTGGTTAACTCGAGCAACTCCGTCTTGGCTTCCTGCTCTTGCGTTTGCAGTTCTTCGAGGCTACTTAAATTACCGTAAACATCCTCGAAAGCCTTAATCTGGCGTTTGATGGCCCTGACATCGGGGTGCTCGGATCCATAACGTGCGGAAAGGCTGATATATTGATTTTTTAGTTCCTGAAGTTCCCTTTTTTGCTGTTGCTGTTCTTCAGTCAAGCCACCACTGGCGGTTTCCGCAAGTCGAAGCGTTTCCAGATCGATTTGCAGCAGGTTTCTTCTCTCAGTTAATTCGTTCATTTCGGAGTCAGTTGCGAGTAACGTGCCTTTCAGGGTTACAACCCGCTCCAGGTTCACCCTCAAATTCTCGGGCAGGCTGCCTTCATTCTCCTGCTTGAAACTCGCAATCTCGCCTTCCATGACTGCAATTTTGGCGCCGAGGCGGGCGCTTTCTTTTTTCAGGAACTCCGTAGTTTCCTCGGCTCTTGCTGTTCTTGTTTTTATATTTTCATCGAGAAAAAGTGTCACCAGCTCGTTGGTCACTTTTTGCGCAACTCCAGGATCACTGTGCTGAAATGCCACGGTAAAAGAAATGACTGCGCTAGAACCGCGCTGCTGATTTCTAAGATTAGCGCTTTCCAGAACTATCGATATTCGATTGCGTATATCTTTAAGAATTGCGGAACGCGGCATCTTGTTTACATCTTCTGAATAAAGATTAAATTTATTGATTATCGCAAACAACTGATCACCGGCCATGATTCGTTGCTGGATGATCTGTATACGCTCATCGGCAAAACTGGTAACCATCGACTGAACAAGTTCGCTGGGAATCTGCTGCGACTCGATCAGAATTGTACCGCTTGATTGATATATCCGCGGTAACGACAATACCGTTATGATCGTAATAAACAGCACCACGATAAACGGAATCAGGATATAAAATTTTCTGCGCCAGGCGATCGAAATATAATCGCCCAGGGTTTTGACGTCATCGTCCATGTTTCACACTTGGTTTGAAGATGTTGCTAGAGCGAGGAATATGATAACGAAAACAGTAAAGTACTGGAATCGGCACTCCCCAGCGCATCACTCTGCTGACGAAAACGATAACTTGCCGCCAGATTAACTTCACGACTGTATTGATAATTGCTCCCGGCCTCAACCGAATAATAATCCCGCAAATCGCTTTTAACACCATCCGCGGACAAAGTCAGTTGCGCTCTTTCTGATAAACCGTGATTCCATCGCACACCTAACCTGTCTTCCTCGCGCACTTCACCAGCGCCGCTCGCCTCGTAACCGTTGCTCACCGAGGCCAGGAAATTATTCCGATCATCGCTTCGATAGTTCATTTCGATTCCATAGGTACCGCTACTCACAGACCCGGCAGGCCTGTCAATCTCGCTATAACCGATCGAGAAATCATAGCTAGTCTGCGCAGACACGCTAAGCTCGTAACCTAAATTCAGGCTATTGGTATCGGTTGTAATATTGGTCTCTGTTTCGTAAACCGATGTTGACAGACTCACTGCGATGCTGCTCGTCTCATCCAGCCCATGGCGCCAGCCCAATGTGAGCGAATTATCAGTGTAATCAGTCAAGGAAACTGTGTCGTAGCTAACATCCTGAAGGGTCAGGTTCGCCGATATTGAGTCTCTTTCGTTTAGTCGATAGCTGATCCCTGGCGAAAAGGATACCGATTCGCGGGTTCCGTCCACGAGTGTACCTGTGTCAAGTAGCTCGCTATCGGCAGTAGAGACCGAATCGAGTGATACATCCAGAAAACTATCCAGGCGTTCACCCGTCCGAGATGAGTTCAAAGCCAATTGATATCCGGTTTGCTCATCGATAGACGAATCCGAGAAACTTTGATTATTGACACTTAATGACAATTCCAGGTTGGAAATTTCGCTACTACCTTCGAGGCGTGTAAACACGCCCAGATTGGTAGATGAAGTGTCAATTTCGTTCACAGTATCGAGGCGATAGTTATCGTCGAAACCAAGAGTTAGGCTTGTGCCATAGATGTTAGTCCAGTCGTAAGCCTGGGCTGAATTCCAGCAGCCATAAGTGACTGCAAAAACAGCCGCTGGCAACAAGAATTTATTCAAGCCAAAGTTATGCTTTGCTGTATCAGGGGACATAATGGGATTTCACGGTGTGGCAGGGATGCTAGTCTAGGGCACGACAATAGTATCACCGCTACGAAGCAGGATATTGGTCTCCAGCGCTTTACCATCGGAGATTTTGCTATAGTCGAAACGGATAACCTTTAGTTTCTCGCCATCCCTTCGTAGAATTTGTATCTTCTCGGTTTGCGCATATGTCGTGAAACCGCCAGCCAGGCTCAATGCCTGCACCACATCGATAGCGTTAGTCATTGGAAAACGCCCCGGACTGGTTACCTTGCCTATGATAAAAAAGTTATTCCCCCCTACCTCGATAACGCTCAGGTTTATTTCGGGGTCGGGGATCAGGCGCGATAATTTCTGCTTGATCTCTTCCTGTACCTCTCCGGGCGTCTTATTGGATACATCAAGTATACCAACCAGCGGGAATGAAATGGTTCCGTCGGGAAGCACCATGACATCCTGTTGCAGGGCTTCCTCGTTCCACACCGAAATTCTCAGAGTATCGCCTGGATTCAGCCTGTAAGCTTCCTGTGCATGGGAGGCAAAGGAAACTATTGCGAAGAAAATGCAAACCAGCAGTCTTGATGTTTTCATGAGGGTGTTTATACCACGAATTGGCAGGAAAACAGGCAAAAAAAGAGGGCTTCAAACCCCCTTTTTCCATTGATTCTTAATAAATCCCTACGCCGATGCTGCTTTCCTTCGTCAATAAACGGCGCAATATTCCTAGATTCTGGTTCTCCGCGACAGGGAGATAAATCCGATCAGGGCCGTGCCGAATAGCCAGAAAGCTGCGGGTACTGGTACTGCAGAAATTGTCAGCGACTGTAGCGAAAATTCGTGATCCTCACCCTGGGTAGTCCTGCCAATTGCGCTGAATGAAATACTGTCTAGCATCAGGTTTAGCCCCGATATAAGCAACTCGCCATTGCTGCCGAGAGTCATTTGCACAGCCTCGAACATAACTGGTGCACCGCCATCTATAGAATAGAACCCGAATTCGGTATAAGCCGGCCCGCCGTTTCTACTCTCGATAAAAAGATCAGATATCCCAATCGAGTTCAGTTGAACTGTACTGCCGAAACTGATGGTTAAAACTTCGGATCCTTCGATTTCATCGGTTTCATAGTTATACCTTACGCCAAGACCATCCGTTGTATCGTGGTATAGAGAAGCCCCTGCCGGACCTGCGCTAGCAGTTACATCGATACCGTCGATATTGTTGGTTATAGAGGTTTCATAAGGAGCACTACTACCTTCATGCCAGTCCATACTGGTGAAATCAACGTAACTGGCATTTACCAGGGAGAGAGGAGCCACGAGTATGGCCCCGACAACCATCTGCCTGATTGATCTTTTGATTGTCATATCAAACTACATACCTAATTTTATTATACGCAGAATGATAATGAGCCAGACTTGTGACGCATCACCCAAACAGGGTAAATTTTTGCCTGGATTCGCTATTTTATGTGATCTACATCACTTCGGACTGAGTCGTTTCAGATATTATCTGGAACCTAATAACTCAGGCATTCGGCTTGTAAAGTTAGAGGCAATGGCATTAAGCACATAATCCAGATACTTGCGCTAATTATACTAAGCTACTAAAAATAAAAAGGAAATCAGGTTTACTATGGATCGACGACGCTCATCCCACATTGTACCCGAAATCTACGAAGCGACCATTGATGCCAACCACTGGGACTATGTGGTAACGATGATAGCGAAATTGACTCGGTCCAAATCCGCTTGCCTGTATTACAAGAACAAAGAACTGGATATCGCCAGTACCGTGGCGCGCTACGGTCTGCCCGAGGAAATCTCGTTGAGTCCGGGAAACCAGTTCGACAGCCTCGATAAAATGTTTAATACCAAGGCATCAAGCATGCCCAATGAAGTCACCAGTTGCAGCCAATTCTACCCTGGTAGCAACGGCGTGATGAAGGAAGATTCCGATATTTATCTCGACTGGATGCGACCAAACGGTATTTACCATGTTGGTGGCGCCCAGTTTGCCGATTCCGAAACTCACCGCGCCGGCATTGCCATACTGCGCGACGAACAGAGTGGCTCCTGGAGCGATGGTGACATGCGCGTGATCGACGAGCTCTTGCCGCATCTGCGCCGCGCGCTCAATATCCACTCCGAGTTTACCCATTTACGCCTCAGGCAGGATGCCTTGCTGAGGGGACTGGATCGCCTCGTAATCGGCCTGATTCTCTACGACCGCCATGCAAATTCGGTTTATATCAACCCCACTGCCATGTCGATTATCGAGTCCCACCCTGCCCTCGAACTCCAGGACGGTGAGTTGATACTAACTAATCCCAAAGATGATAAGCGACTGCGCAAGGCGATTACCGATTCGGCGGGAATCGATCCAGACGATTCCTGGAAGCAGAGCGTCGCGATCGGCATTACCCACCCGGATGCGGAAGCGCCTTTGCCGATACTGGTAACGCCGATGCATGCCAACCTGATTACCTCGGATCTTAACTACGAGGGCGCCAAGGTGGCGGTATTCCTGAGCGATCCTAACCTGCAGCAACCTATTTCGATCGACGCGCTGGCAAGTGTTTACGGCCTCACGCCGTCGGAGGCGCAGGTTTCGATAAGTCTCGCCAACGGACATAGTATCGAAGAGATTGCGACCTCCTCGAACCACAGCTCACACACGATTCGCTCGCAGCTGAAGTCAGTGTTTCGCAAGACCGGCGTGTCACGCCAGAGCGAATTGATCAAGCTACTGCTGACCGGACCGTTTGCGCAAAGGCGGCGTTCCAGCAGCCCGGATCCGAAACAGATTGAGTGACAGCCTGCCTCGCGGTGAGATTCAGGTTACAGGTTTGACTCGGTACAATACATTGTGGTGCTGGATCCCGCGACCAAGTCAGCGTGATGGCAGCATTTCGTGAGAAAGATGGATGATTTTTGATAACTTAAGGAAACTTTAAGCAACGCTAATGGCGCCGAACAAGATCTATTCCCAGCGCTCGCTACTGCAGCGACGAAAATCATTGACGACCACCTTCCAGGCCCTGGTCGATGGGCTCATCGTATTGTTCACCCTTTATTATGCCCTCATTAATGTTCAGGGATATATCAGCACCATCGATGCGGTGTTTACCATTACATTGCTGGCAGTCATGGGCGTGACTTACGACCAGATGGGTATTTACCGCCAGTTCGGTGGGCTGATCAAATCGGCACGAAAATTATTCTTCGCCTGGTCGATTAGCTTCGCGATTACGCTTTTTATATTCCTGATGTCGAGTTACTTCGATGAGTTGTCGCGTCCGGCGCTGAGCGCGGTATTCATGATTTGTTTCGCCGGACAGCTGGTTAACCGCTGGTTCCTGGTGAGCCTGCGCGTGCAATCGGCGCACGCCCGCAACGACGAACATCCGGTGCTGGTGATCGGTGGTGGTCCACTGGCCAAACACCTTTACGACAATATCAATGGCAACCCCTGGATACAGGAAAAGGCAATAGGACGTATTCAGGTTTCAGAGCAGGACGACGATTTCTCGATACCGATACTGGGCCAGAAGGAGGATCTCCTGAAAGTGGTGCGCGACAACCGGGTCACCACGGTTTATATAGCCGTATCCCTGGCCGGGTTGCCGCTGCTAACCCTGTCTGAATCACCGCTAATTGGTAACCACCTGCTGTTCAAGGCCGTGGAAGATCGCGTACTGGCGCTGGTCTCGCTGCTGCTGTTCAGCCCACTGATGATAATAATCGCAGTGTTGATCAAGTTAGAATCGCCAGGGCCGGTAATTTTTCGCCAAAGTCGTACCGGCTGGAATGGCAAAGAATTCCCCATCTGGAAGTTTCGCAGCATGAAACTTCACAAGGTCGAAGACGGCGATCTGAAACAGGCAACCAAGGATGACGAGCGCTTCACACGTATCGGCCGCTTCATCCGCAAAACCAGCCTCGACGAATTGCCTCAGCTATTCAACGTGCTCGCCGGCTCCATGTCGATGGTCGGCCCGAGACCGCATGCGATCCAGCACAATTCTGAATACGACAAGCGCATTCGCGCCTACATGACGCGCCATCGCATTAAACCGGGGATAACCGGGCTGGCGCAAATAAATGGCTACCGCGGTGAAACCGATACACTGGACAAGATGAAAATGCGCGTCGAATTCGATATGCAATACATCAACAACTGGTCTTTCTGGCTGGATATTGAAATCCTGCTGAAGACCTTGCCTGCGCTGCTGCGCAACCAGGCTTATTGAGTATTCGAGACTTCACTCGTAATAGTTTTTTTAAATCGTTGATTCGCTTGAAATTTACCCTATTTGGGTGATTGTTAAGCATGCGTTTCAAACTACAATTAATTATCGGATTCATAACTGGACAACCATTTTGAAGCTATTTAATACCTGCATTATCTGGCTGGCACTACTGCCCTTCTCGAACGCGATTGCGCTAACTCTGGACTTCAATTGCATCACTGCAAATGACGTCACCGGTGCTCATTGCGCGGCCGGAGAAGCGCAGTTTTCTGTAGACATCACCCAGGGTTCCGATCCCAGGGGAATCGATATTATATTCAACAATGTCGACAGCGGTAGCAGCCTATCGCCTTCGATAGCAGAAGTTTATTTCCAGACTTCCCTGTTCACTTCAAGCAGCCCTGTACCTGCCGATCATTTCACTACGACCGTGGTCTCCACCCGCACCGTTAGCGGTGTTGATGTCGCGTTCACCAGGGCCTCCTCGGTGACTCTGGCCGGGAATGAGGCAGGGTTTAGCGGTGAGTTTTTTGGCGCCATGGGCTCCGGAACCGGCACCCCGAACCGCAACTGGGTCGACGAGGGCGAGTACCTGTGGATGAATATTTCTACCCTGTCTTTCAGCCTGTTCGAAACAGCATTGGCAGCGGGCGATTTCAATATTGGTCTGCTGGCGCTAGAGTTCGATGCCGACGGTAATCAAATTTTTAACGAGAGTTTCGTTACCGCCGTTTCTGCGGTACCTGTTCCGGCAGCAGTTTGGTTGTTTGGCACTGCATTGCTGGGCTTATTCGGGGTTTCTCGCAAGCGCGCCAGCTAGAAATTCCTCGAAGACCGATATACCTCGTTACTCGCGGGCCTCTACTCTTCCAAAGTCTTAAAATAATTGTCTGAAAACTGCAATTTACCCTATTTGGGCGATGCGCTTTTTCGGCAAATTCTATAATTTATCACTCCATATAGACGTGCCCCGAATGAATAAAAAATGCGGCACATGTATTGATAGCTATGTGGAACATAAATGAATAATTGGATTTCTGGTTTACAACTTTCCTCTCACTGGACGAGGTACCTAATTATTGCGGGTTTGCTAAGCCAGGTAATCGGTACCGCACAAGCCATCCCGGCATTGCAAATTGGTTCAGGACCTGCTGGCGACTGGGCATTCGACACCACTTCGGAAACCTGGGTTACAACGTCTGATTCCTTCAGCCTGAACGCCTATGCCAATTCCAGTGGAGACGAAGCCAACGGTAGATACGCATGGGACCCGGAGGGAGCAAGCACCCAATATGCCTACCTGGTTTTTGCCACCACCCCGGATGTTGGATCTAGTGACAGTTTTGATATTACCGTTAGCAACGATGGGGGTGTCCTGTCCATGCTAACT
>CAXBMV010000062.1:0-9614 GCA_963976575.1 uncultured Gammaproteobacteria bacterium
GGGCAACGCGCCTACCCGGGTGGCTGCGTGGATCCAGGTGAGAATAGCCAACAGGCAGCCCTGCGCGAGCTCGAGGAAGAGGTTGGGCTGCAGCTCGGAGCCGACAGTATTCTTGGCCGTCTGGATGATTACCCGACACGCTCGGGCTTTGTGATTACCCCTTACGTGGTCTGGGCCGGAGAGGGTGCCCAGCTCATTGCGAACCCGGATGAAGTCGAACAGATACATCGAATTCCGCTGCGTGAACTATTGCGTGATGACGCGCCGATACTGACCGACACCGATGCAGGCGAATACCCGGTGCTGAAAATGCCGCTCGGCGATGAATGGTTTGCCGCGCCCAGTGCTGCAATTGCCTATCAGTTTCGCGAGGTTGCCTTGCTTGGAAAATCTACCCGGGTGGCTCATTTCGACGAACCGAGCTTCGCCTGGAAATAACGTGAAAGTCGTCCGCTTCGGTTCGCTGCGAGCTATAAGCTGTGAAAAATAAGTATTGTCTCCCCGCATTAAAAATGAGTATTGTGTCGCCGAATTAAATCGAGGTTATTAGTATGTCGCTTGCCAGGCTGATCGAGGATCACAGGCATTTATTTGCACCGATATTTGAGCCTGCGCTTTGCGCGCAGAATGTCTTGCCGATGGATTTATCCGCTGCCAATAGCGCCTGGTCGGGGCTGGACGAGCAACAGCTGGATGCCGCGATTCTGCAAAAAATCGCCGATGCGGGCGCGATAGCGGCGGTCGGTGGCTATCTGGAAAAGCGCTCCATGTATGCCGATACCGAATTGTTCCAGGGTGACCGCGACCGCTGCATCCATATCGGTGTCGATGTATTCATGCCGGCCGGGGTTGCCTTGCACGCACCGCTGGATGCCGAGGTGCAGAGCTTCGCCAACCGCCAGGTCAGCGGTGACTACGGAGCGGTTATTATCCTGCGTCATGAAATCGAAGGCGTCGCATTCCACAGTCTTTATGGACACCTGAGCGAAGACTCGCTAGAGAGTCTGAGCCTCGGCAAAACTGTATCCAAGGGGGAGGCTTTCGCGCGCATCGGCGCTCGCCCGCGCAATGGCAACTGGCCGCCGCATTTACATTTTCAACTGGTCGAAGACATGCAGGGCAACAGCGGCGATTATCCCGGCGTGGTGCGTCCTGCCGAACTGGCTTTTTACCAGCAGAACTGCCCCGACCCCTATCCCTTACTAGTTGCCTAACAGAGCTTGCAGTCCGCCGACAAATTGTAGCCAGCCGGCGCCGATTGCCAGCATTAGCAGCGCGTAAGGCCAGTTCCACAGGGCCAGCTTCCAGCTGGGGATGCCGTAACGCCCCTGGAAAACCAGGTTGGTACCCGACAAGGGACTGGAGCAGGTGCCAAGATGCCAGGCGAACAGGTAAGTCGCTGCGAGCAACTGCGGATCCGGGTTTAGTGTCATGATCATCGGTGAAAATCCCGAGATCATAATCACCGGGTGGATGCCGATGGCGGCAAATAGCCACATGATGAATAAAAGTTTGACCGCGGTGAAACTGTCAAACTCGGTGAACGGGTTGCCCAGGTAGCCCTGGTTGATCAAAGCCGCAATCCCGGCGGCGAGTACTCCGGCAGAGAGAAACAGGGTGAGTTCGTTGACGATTCTCGGCAGGCCATCGACGACATATTCTCTCAGTTTACTCAGGCAACCAGCGAAGCCGTGGCGCAGGAGCAGAGTTGCCGCGGTGATCAACAGGGCGGAAAGGGCGATCACCACCAGGATAGAAATCTTCGGCATTATCCAGGCAAACAAGACAACCACCACGATAAGTATCGCTGGAACCAGGAGTGCGTTGAACTGAATCGGGTAACCGACAAAATTTTCCACTTCATCGGCGTAGCGTAGCTTCGCCTCGAAGTAAACCAGCATAAACCCGACCAGCGTAAAAGGCAGCCCGACGAGGATCAGACCAGGCAGGCTGGCGCCTTCGACATAGGTCAACACCACCGCCATCGCTGCAAAAAAAGGTGACCAGCTGGAAACGCCACAAAAAATGCGCACGAAAGTCTGTGCGGTAAAGCGTTGCAGCGGCCGCAGCTGATGAATTCGATCAGAAATCAGAATCGGTGCCGAGATGTTGATGATGGAACTGGAAATATTCAGTCCTATCAGGGTGTGCAGGAATGCCCTGGGTCCGGTCGGCAGGACTGTGACGTCGGCATCGGCCGGTATGACCACCAGGCGCAGGAAACCGACCGCGGCGATCATCGTCAGCAGGGCGGTGTTGCCGCTAATAATCGCATCCAGATCCAGGCTGGCCTGGTTGCTGTGTGCATAAACCAGCAAGCCGATGCCGATGAAGAATATGATGCTGACCTGAATTTTAAGTATCCGCGAGGCATCGGCAAAGAGCAGCATACCGGCCAGCCATCCAGCGCTGCCAGCGATCCACAGCGGGTGAAAATCTAATGATAATAATCCGAAGCCGTTGACGATTGTTATCAGCACCATGCAAAGGATCAGGGTTCCGGCCAGATTATGGCGCAGTCGATTCGGCTTGTTGATCTGGCTGTCCTTACAGAGAAAGAAGTGGGGCTATGTTACGCGAAAAATCTCTGCAGGTTGACTCCTGAATCATCCGCTCACGCAGCGGTATGAGTATTTATTCAGGGCTCTCTTCTTCGCTACCACGGTGCATTTCGATGCTGTGATTTATACCTTCTTCCTTGAGCACTTGTTGCATCGCGTTGATGATGCTTCCGGACTGCTGGTAGGACGTGTCGCGAAAGCGAATCACCACGGCGAGTTCGTCGGGATCGAGCTGCAGGCTGCGCTGGGCACCCAGAGGTTTGAGTATCTTGCGGATTTTCACCCAGTCGGATATGCGTTCGTCGGGATTCTTCGACAAGGCGCTCTCGATAAACCCCGCCAGGCCTTCATCGATCGCCGGGCAGGCATTGCGGATATCCGGAGGCTTTTGATCAACCTGCATTTTCAACAGTTTCGCCAGCGTCGATGCGCTGAACGGCAGGCTGTTGGTGAGCATGTGGAATGCCATTACCCCGAGTGCGTAAATATCGGCGCGGCCATCCAGCGAATCGCCATTGATGATTTCCGGTGCCAGGTAAGAGGGCGAGCCTTCGATATTGACTTCCTTGTTTTGCGGCGGTCCGGCGATACCGAAGTCGGTTAGTTTGATATTGCCGTGGCGGTCTATGACGATATTGGATGGCTTGATATCGCGATGGACTATGCCGGTTTCGCCCTGGGTATGGGCATAGTGTAGCGCACTGGCGACCTGCGCCAATATGTCACGTGTTTCCTCCAGACCGAAAGCGCCGTTTTCTTTCAAGGATTCAGACAGGTCCTGGCCATGCAGTTTTTCCATGACGATGAAACGCGTGGAGAATTCATCGATGACTTCGAAGACATTGACGATATGGGGGTGATTCAGGCTGGCGATAACCCTGGCTTCCTGCTCGAAACGATCGAAAAACATGGGGTCGTAGGCGAGCTTGTATTTCAGCATTTTGATCGCGACTTCGCGTTCCAGTTCCGGGTCCCAGGCGTTGAAAACAGTCGCCATATTGCCTTCGCCGAGCTTGCCCTTGAGCTCGTATTTCCCAACCCGGTTGATGCCCCCGTTTTGCGCCATACGGCTGGTCATCAGCGCGGACATGACTTCGGCAAACGACGGATGCTTTTCGATTAACTGTTTGAAGTGGGTCTGGTCGAGGTAAAACGCGGTTGTTTCGGAAAGCGCTACGATATCGGCCGAATAGGTAGAATTGATGAGTAGTGAAATTTCGCCGACCACCTCGCCTTTTTTGAGGACGATGCGTTGCTGTATCTCACCATCTTCGCCGGGTAACTGGACTTCAATCTTGCCTTCAAAAATGAAATAGAGGCGCTGGCCGATGCGTCCGGCCTCTACGATCTTGTCCCCTTCGGCGAAATGATCGACCTGGGTATGTTGCGCGATATCACGGACGATTTCGACTTCCAGGTCCTGCAGGATTTTCACCCCGGACAGAATGAGTGCGATTTCATCGGTGTCGATTTTCATACGATTCAGATGGCCGAAATTGTGCTAACAAGAGTCTAGCATAGGATTTCGGGATCAAATGTTAATAGTTGCAGGTCACACAACGACGAATTTCTAGAAAAGTCCCGGGTTTAACGGTGACGAAGAAGTCAGGCCTCCGTCCAGGGTATAGCATTGCCCGGTGGCAAAGGCGGCCTCGTCAGATGCCAGCCAGCAGGCCAGGTTGGCAATATCTTCGGGCTTGCCGAAGCGACCTGCCGGATGCCTGGCCAGCGCATCCTTTTTTGCCGCGTCGGGGTTGTTCGCCACGGCGAAGGCGGCGTCGGCCATGCCGGTCATAATCCAGCCGGGACTGATTGCATTGCAGCGTACTGCCGGACCATGATCGACCGCGATGGAGCGCGTTAGTCCTTGTACGAATGCCTTTGAGGCATTGTACAGAGCCAGGCCGGGGTCGGCATTGGTCGCCGAAATTGAGCCTATGTTGATGATGGAAGCGCCATCGACCATTACCGGAACGAATGCCCTGCAGGCAAGAAATACGCCTTTGGCATTGACCCCCATGAGCCTGTCGTAATCTTCATCGCTGGTATCGACTATGTTTTTTTCGATCTGTATGCCGGCGTTATTGACGAGGATGCCAAGCTGGCCAAAGGCGCTGACAACACTATCCCGGAGGGCTTCTACTTCGTCGCTTTGCGCCATGTCGGTGGTTTGCCATAACACGCTGTCGGGAAGATCCGCGGGTCTGGCGCCGCGACCGCAGGTGAATACACTGGCACCCTCGGCGACGAATTTGTCGACAATGGCGCGACCTATGCCCTGACGTCCGCCGGTAACCAGCGCGGTTTTGTGCTTGAGTCTACTCATGGCTGGATTTCCTGTTTAAAAATTAACCTGTTCGCTGCCTTTTAGCGCCAGCCTTTTTCTCGCCTCGGCGGGTGTCGCTACGCTATGCCCCAGCGCTTCAATGATGCCGCGGATCTTGTGCACCTGCTCGGCGTTGGATTTGGCCAGCTCGCCTTTGCTGATGTAAAGACTGTCTTCGAGGCCGACGCGCAGATTGCCACCCATGCTCGCAGCCTGTGTAGCAAATGGCATTTGATGGCGACCCGCGGCCAGTACCGACCATTCGAAATCGTCACCGAAAAGCTTCAGCGCGATGCTGTGCATGTGCGCGAGGTTATCCGGATCGGCACCGACACCGCCGAGTATGCCGAAAATCATCTGGATGAAAAACGGCGGCTTGATCAGGCCCGCATCGACGAAGTAGGCGAGGTTGTAAAGATGGCCGAGATCGTAGCATTCGAATTCGAAACGGGTGCCGTGTTCGTCGCCAAGATTTCGAAGCGCATACTCGATGGTTTTAAAGGTGTTGGGGAAGATGAAGTCGCGCGTCATTTCGAGGAACTCTTCTTCCCAGTCGTATTTCCAGTTGCTGTATTTCTTCGCCATCGGGAAGATGCCGAAGTTTAACGAGCCCATGTTCAGCGAGGCCATTTCCGGGCTGGCGGTGAGTGCTGCTGCGAGGCGTTGGTCTATGCTCATGCCGAGCCCGCCACCGGTAGAGACATTGATTACCGCGTCGCAGTTTTGTTTGATCACCGGCAGGAATTGCATGAAGGTTTCCGGACGATAATCCGGTCTGCCATTTTCCGGGCGGCGCGCGTGCAAATGGATTATCGAGGCACCGGCCTCGGCGGCACCTATGGCGGCCTCGGCGATCTGTTCCGGTGAAATCGGCAAATAGGGCGACATGGTCGGCGTGTGTATGCCACCGGTGGCGGCGCAGGTGATGATGACAGGTTTGGACATGCTATAAGCTCAGCTGGTTTACAGGCGCATTTGCTGGACCTGGGCGCTAAGCCCACCGTCCAGTACCCAGAGTTGCCCGGAAGCGTAGCGCGCCTCGTCGGAGGCGAGCCAGTTGACCAGGTTGGCGATGTCTTCGGGTTCGCCGAAGTTGCGCATCGGGTGTACATCGCGCACCGCCTGTTTCAATGATTCGATATCACCGGATTCGCCGAAGAAACTCTGCAGCATCGGTGTATTGATATAACCGGGACAGATCGCATTGACGCGTATGCCCTCGGGGCCATGGTCGCAGGCCATTGCGCGGGTCAGCGCATGCACCGCACCCTTTGTCGCGCAGTAAGCGGCGAGCCCGGGGTCGGCGATATAGCCATCGTAGGATCCGAAATTGATTACGCTGGCGCCATCCGATTTGCGCAGTAGTGGTAGCGCGTACTTTGAAGTCAGGAACATGCCGGTGACATTGATGGCGAAGATACGGTTCCATTCTTCGAGGCTGGTGTGTTCTATGGTTTTCTCGATTTCGATTCCGGCGGCGTTGACGAGGATATCGAGCTTGTCCCATTCGCTGGCGATTTCGCTAAAAGTCGATTGCACCACGGCTTCGCTGGTGACATCAAACTGCCTGAACTCTACGCCGTCGGCAGGCGTTGCCAGTGGCTGAACATCGGCGGCGATAACGCGCGCGCCCTCGGCGGCGAAGCGTTGACAGATGGCGTAGCCGATGCCGCCGCTGCCGCCAGTGACAAAGGCCGTCTTGCCTTCTAGTTTTTTACTCATAACGATTATTGCATCCCCTGATAAGTTAAGTTTGCAGTGATTTTCGCGCGCGCAGGAATTCCACCACCAGTTGGTCGCGCCTGGCCGAGGCCTCTGCGACGCTGATCCCGCCTGCTTCCAGTTTGACCCCGTCAAACAGTTGCCTGACCAGAGGTTCGCTCAATTCGACTTCGCCGAGATCATCCCACCAGCGATGAAAGCTGTCGCGGAAGCGGTGACAGAATTCGAGCAGACCGCCTTCGCCGGCACCGAGGTGAAATAGCATATGCGGGCCCATCGCCGCCCAGCGCAAACCGGGCCCGGCCCAGATGGCCTTGTCGACATCCTCCACCGAGGCCACGCCGTTTTCTACCAGGCTGATGGCCTCGCGCCAAAGCGCGGCTTGCAGACGGTTGGCGACATGCGCCGGCACCTCCTTGTTGACGCGGATGGTGATCTTGCCGACGCTGCGAAAAAATTCTTCTGCACTTTCGAGTACGCCATCGGCGGTTTCATCATTGCCGAGCAATTCCACCAGCGGAATCAAATGTGGCGGGTTGAACGGGTGTGCCAGAATGAAACGCGACGGGTTCTTCCAGCCCTGCTGCATCTCGCTGACCAGCAGGCCGGAGGCGGAAGAGGCGACGATCGCGTCGGCAGCCAGTGCTTCTTCGATCTCGGCGTACAGGCGGTGCTTGATGTCTAACTTTTCGGGCACGCTTTCCTGTATGAAAAATGCGCCTGCTACCGCTTCTGCGGCGCTGGCATGCAGGCTGTAATTATCGATGTTGCCATTGGCAGTCATCTCCAGCGCCTGCAGCGCAGGCCAGGCATTTTCGATATAGGCCCGCAGCTTGACGCCTTCGCTATCGGCCGGATCGTATACCCGGACTTTGTAACCTGCGGCAAGAAACAGGGCCGTCCAGCTGGCGCCGATGACGCCGGCTCCGAGTACCGTGACGCTGCTGTCACTGTTCATGCTTTTGACTCCACAGCGTTGGCATAGGCTTCCAGCAGCAGTCCGTGGAAATGATGTACCGCGTGTTCGCTGGTACCACTGCCCTTGATGTCAACCATGTAGCGGCCGGAGTTAAAGGCCGGCGTATGCATGCCGCGCTGTACGCTTTCGACCAGATTGATGTCTTCCGGCTGCAATACCTCATCGATGAACTTCAGTGCCTCGACTTCGGTGGCGTCGGGTTCGGCGCTTTCGAAAAAGAAATCGAATACTTCGTATGTTTCGTTTTCATTGATCGGATAGAAACGCCAGGCCATAAAATTGCCGCGCCCCGGGTAACGCATGAGTGCCATGTTCGGCCATAAAAACCAGACAGCGTGATCGGTGACTTTGGCATCGGCGATACTGTAGGCTGCATTTTCGCCGCTGCGCGCCTTGGCCATATGACTGGAGTAGATGCCATGGGTCTTCACCTTGTAGGTATCCATATCGATCATGGAGCTGAAACCCTTGTGCGCTACCTGGCAGTGGTAGCATTCGAGAAAATTGTCTACCACCGCTTTCCAGTTGGCCTTGATGCGGTAAGTCAGTTGCGTGGAAAAAGTCAGCTGCGCCAGATCGGGTGCGTAAGCCATGACTTCTTTTGCCAGGTCTCCCGATTGCGCGGCCAGCGAGCCGGCCTGTGGGTCGAGATTGACAAATATCAGGTGGCAGAATATTTCTACCTGTACCGGGTGCAGATGAATATCCTGCTGGTCGAAATTCTCCAGGTATTCGCAACGCGGTGCATTGACCAGAGCACCGTCGAGGTCATAGGTCCAGGCATGGTAAGGGCAGGTGATGCGTTTCGTGTTGCCAGTTCCTGACATGAGTTCGTGACCGCGGTGTTGGCAAACGTTGTAGTAGGCGCGCAGTTCGCCCTTGATGTTGCGCAGCACGAGGATGCTCTGTCCTTCGATACTGCTGGTGACATAATTGCCCGCTTCGCGCAGTTTTTCTTCGTGGCAGAGAAATTGCCAGCTGCGCTTGAATATTTGTTCGCGTTCGATTTGCAGGAACCTGGCCTCGGTGTAGCAGGCAGTGTTGATCGAATGCGAACGCGTCGCAATTTCGTCGTAGTTACCCCTGATTTGAGCGAGTTCGTCGTTACTGAGGGTTGCCTTGGTCACGGCCATTCTCCTGTCGTCAATGGGTAGCAAGTTGCTCGTTTCGCTATTGGGGGCTGCTGCGAATCGACACAAGATATCAGTTACCTCAGGCGGTAAGCTGACGATTTACGACAAAAAGCATTGAATAATTGCCAAAAATTGGCAATTCTGTCGTTTTCATGATCAGGAAAAGGTTGCATAGCCGAATGAGTAACAGTGTTCACCGTCAGCTGAGAAGCCAATCTGGTGGCGAGTTTTCCTTTCGCATCGGCATGCTGCTGTTGCCCGGGTTCAATGCGCTGGCGATGCACGCTTTTCTCGATCCTTTCAGGGCTGCCAATTATCTACGCGGGCAGCGGCTTTACCACTGGCAGTTTCTTTCCTTGCAGGGTAACAATGTGGTCGCCAGTAACGGTGTGGAGATAGCGGTTAGTCAGGCGATCACAGCCGAGACGCCCGCTTTTGATCTAATCCTGGTGAATGCCAGCTGGACGCCGGAGCAGTTTCGCGACGACCGGCTGCAGTCATGGTTACGCACTGCATCGCGCCAGGGGACAAGTCTCGGTGGTATCGATACCGGTGCTTTCGTGCTCGCCTATGCGGGGCTGCTCGATCATCATCGAGCGGTGGTGCATTTCGAACATTTGGCGGCATTCAAGGAGTTATTCCCGGCCATCGAGACCGAGGAATGTCTTTATTCTATCGATCAGCGCCGCATGTCCTGTTGTGGTGGCCTTGCCGCCGCCGACCTTGCCCTGGAGCTGATACAGAAACAGAACGGTATCGAACTCGCCAATGCCGCGGCGCGTTATATTTTCCAGGAAAGATTACGTCATGCCGATGAGGCCCAGGTACCGCAAAACATCGAACCGGTTGGTTACCAGTTACCCGATAAACTGCGTGAGGCGATCCTGTTGATG
>CAXBMV010000063.1:0-9570 GCA_963976575.1 uncultured Gammaproteobacteria bacterium
GATGTAGGCCAGGCGAATGCAGGCCGCCGGGTCACTGCCGAGTGTGTCCATGCATTGCGTTAACTGGCCGCTGGTTCTGGCCGACATCACACTATCGGTGTCACCATCGTCGCCGTAAAGCGCCTCTCCAATTTGATAATCGTTTTCCTCTATTATCTGCTTGAAGCGATTGTTCTTGCGCAAATAATCCAGCGCGCGGTTTCGTGCAATCGCAATGATCCAGGTCGAGGCTTTCGCCTTGCTGGCATCGAACTGGGCGGCCTTGCGCCAGGACTGGATCATGGTTTCCTGTAGCACGTCTTCGGCGAGGTGACGGTCGGACAGCATTTTCATCAGGAAGGCCAGAATCTTCGGTGACAGGCTATCGTAAAGCAGGCGGAAAGATTGCTGATCACCTTGCGCAGATTGTTGCAATAACAGGTTGGTATCGGTTTCCACGTAACTGCTCTTTCAACGGGTACTTCAATTTATACGCAGCAAACTTCGAAATGGATGCATGTAAAAATTAAATAATATTCTGCACCCGGTTGTGCTTTGTAAACGTAACAGTCCCGACGATGGATGCTTCTGCATACCACGTCATAAAAATCCCATCGGAGGAGACAGTAATGAAAGCCAATCTATTTTTACTAGGCGCGGCGACGGCGATAGCCGTTCCGCTGGTGCTTAACGCATCAAGCCATCGCGAAGCACCGTTGATTACCGAGATGCCCAAGGTGGATGCATCCGATTTTTACATGTTCAGCAGCTACGAAGCCGGTCGTACCGGCTATGTCACGCTGCTGGCGAATTATCTGCCGCTGCAGGATGCCTACGGAGGGCCGAACTATTTTACGCTGGCAAATGATGCGCTTTACGAAATTCACATCGATAACAATGCCGATGCCGAGGAAGACATTACCTTTCAATTCCGCTTCAACAAGGAACAGCGCAACATAACATTACCCATAGGTAACCCTGGTTCCGAGATCGACGTGGCCGTACCGCTTGCCCAGGTAGGCACAGTTGGCTTGACCCGAGATGCAACCGCTACCCTGAATGTACTCGAAACCTATAGCGTCGACATCATTCGTGGTGACCGTCGCACGGGTGCCCGCGAGGCGATAACCTACACCGTCGATGGATCTTCCAGCTTTGCCAAGCCGGTGGATAATATCGGCAACAAGACGATCCCAGATTACCAGGCCTATGCCAACGATCATATTTACGAAGTTGCCATTCCCGGTTGTGGTGATGGCCGTGTGTTCGTCGGTCAGCGTAAAGAAGGCTTTGTCGTCAATCTCGGCGAGACTTTTGACTTGATCAACACTAACCCGCTGGGTGCCAACAATGCCGAGGTTAATACATTGGCCGACAAGAATGTCACCACGCTGGCGTTGGAAGTCCCAGTGGCCTGTCTGACAGCCGGTGCTGGCGATATCGTCGGTGGCTGGACCACAGCAAGCCTGCGTCAGGCTCGTATCCTCAACCCCAGACCCGTGGGTAATGGCACCAACAAGAAAAAGGCAGCCATTGGTGGTGGTGCTTACACCCAGGTTTCACGACTTGGCTCACCGTTGGTGAATGAAGTGGTTATCGGTCTGCCCGACAAGGATCGCTTCAATCATAGCGAACCGAAGGATGACGGCCAGTTTGCCACTTATGTCACCAATCCCACTCTGCCGGCATTGATCGAAATTCTGTTCGGTGTGCAGGCGCCAACACTGTTCCCGAGAACCGACCTGGTGGCTGCATTTTTGACCGGTGTGGATACTTTGAACAAGCCTGTCGGCGTAGTCGCATCGGAAATGTTGCGTCTCAATACTACCACCGCTGCGGTTGCCACGATTTCGCAAAACCCGCTGGGTGTAATCGAAGGTGACGCTGCCGGATTCCCGAATGGACGCAGACCTGGTGATGACGTAGTCGATATCGCGCTGCGCGTGGTTATGGGCAAGCTGCTGGGTGCTGGCGATGCCCCCGACGGACAGCTCGCCTATACCGATGGTGCCTATGTTGATGCAACCATGTTTGATGTGAGTTTCCCTTACTTGACGACTCCCATCCCCGGTTCACCCAACTAGACCAGGAGATAAAACGATGAAAATATCAAAACTGCTCGTAGCCACGGCATTGCTGGCTACCCTGGCCGCCTGTGGCGGCAATGGAAACCCGCAGGCGGTCGAGCTGGGATCCGACTTCACCAGTTTCGTCGAGCGGCAGTTTGCCGCGACGGCGGATAATACCGACCCGGTAAGCGTGAATAACCTGCAATTCCGCTTCCCTGACCAGGGCAACCCGGCAGCGTTCGACCAGTTGCTGTAGTACTCGCTTGAGCAACAAAGCAAAGCAAATGGCGGCACTGTGTATGGTCACAGTGTTCGCCTTAATGCTGATTTTCTATTTCAGTGAAGAGAAGCAGGCCGAGACCGGCCTGCTTCGCAGCGCCAGCGCCTTCACTCCGATTTACCAGGCCGCGGAATACTCGCAGGATCTTGTTGCGCTTCTTGCGGCCCAACGCGTCTTCAATGCAAACCCCTCCAACCCGAAAACGGCGATCAAGCTCAGTCGCTTGTCGCTGCAAATGTACCAGTCCAATGGCAATGCACGCTTTCTTGGTGCAGCAAAATCCGCTCTACAGCCCTGGTGGGATGTCAGCGAACCACCGCTGGAAATCTGGCTGACACGTGGGCGTTTACTGCAAACCGAGCACTATTTTGAAACTGCCGCGCAGGATCTTTCGCGGCTCAATAGCAGCCACCCAGGAAATATCGAGGCCCTGTTACTGGAAACCGATGCCTGGCGACGCGCTGGCCGGATAAACCCGGCGAAGAAGACCTGTATCGCGCTCGCCTTCGCCGGTCGGCCAGACTTGACCCTGTTTTGCACTGCCGAAATTCTACTTTCGCTGGGAGAATCCAAAAAAGCCGAAGCGATACTAGGCAACAGGCTCGACGACATCAGGAGCCTGGGGCTCGGTGAACAGGCCTGGGCCTGGTCGATCTACGCCGACAGTCTCCTAGCGATCGGTGAGCTGGATCAGGCCGAGAGGATCTGGGATTCGATTGCGCAATCGCGCGAGCTGTTGCTGAGTTACAAACTGTCTTATGCCGACGTGTTGATCGCCCTGTCGCGCTGGCAGCAGGTCACCGAGCTACTCGCCGCAGACGCCGATAAAACAGCCGCGCTGTTGCGTTTAAGCCTGGCCGCGAAAAATACTGCCGCTGTCGATTATGAAACAATGCGTGAACGGTTAGCGGCGCGCCTGGAAGTCGCAGCAGAATCCGCGGCTGCCCATCTCTACCTGCGTGAACAGGCGTTGTATGCGTTCTGGATCGAAGAAGACAGCAAGTCCGCACTTGAGTTTGCGTTGCTCAACTGGGAGAAACAAAAAGGCTGGGAAGACGTCGAGCTGGTTCTCACAATCGCGAGATCCATCGATGACACCGCAGCGCTGGAGCAAATACAGCAATGGCGTGAAAGTTTCGCCGGGACTACTGCTTTATGAACGCCCGGGGCAGGTTGGCGCGCTGGATTTTTGCTTGCGCGATGCTCGTTTTGACTTCTCAGGTTGCGGCGCACGAGACTCGTTTTACACGGCTGATGCTGGATATGGGCGATGACGGCCAGGCACTGCTTTCGGTTGAATTCGATGTGCTCGATCTGGAGCTGGCTGTCGGCCTGGATAGCGATGCTGATGGTTCGATCCTGTGGTACGAATACGAGGACAAGCGCGGCGACATAGAGGATTACATCAAGCGATCGTTGCAGCTGGAGAGCGATGGCCAGTCCTGTCAGTTGCAGGCATTGCGCGAATCCGGAGGCATACGCCCGGGGAAAGTCCCGTCATTGCTGACTCGTTTCAACCTGGTTTGCGGCAACGAACTGAATCTGCTGAGCCTGAACCATCAACTGTTGACCAATATCGACCAGGCCTCCTCAGTTTTATTGAAGATATCGGGAAGTGGCGCCGATAAATCGATGGTGCTGGAACCGGGGTTCAGTAGCATTGAACTCGGCGACACCGGCTTTTTTGCCGCCAATATCAGCTTTGTCGAGCAGGGTATATACCACATCCTCATCGGCATCGATCACCTCGCTTTCCTGTTGCTGTTGATTTTACCCGCAGCGCGCAGGGGAAACCTGCGTGATAGCCTTGTTTCGATAGCGGGGATAGTCACCGCGTTCACCCTGGCGCATTCGGTAACGCTGGCACTGTCGGCGACCGGCTACCTGAGCCTGCCGTCGAAGTCGGTCGAGGTAGTAATCGCCGCCAGCGTGGTACTCGCCGGCATCATCAATCTGATTCGGCCGAGGCATCGTATGGGCTGGATGATCGCATACAGCTTTGGTCTGGTACATGGCTTCGGTTTTGCGGGAGCCCTGGCCGAACTGGATATCGCGCAAAGCCTGAGGCTGGTCAATCTCGCCTCGTTTAACATCGGCGTTGAGCTGGGTCAGGTTGCGCTGGTCGTCCTGACCCTGCCGCTTTTGCGTTTGCTCGGTTCAAAAGAAATTTACTCGCGTTACACGGTGCGCCTGTTGTCGCTGGTTTGCGCGGCGGCAGGTAGTTTCTGGATGTTGCAAAGGCTGGCCTGATCGAGGCAATTGACAAGGCTCAGTCAACTCGCCGCAGCGTCTTCGCCGCGGCGAGCAGCCTAGTGTTGCAGGATACGCAGGCTGACTCGGCGGTTGTTGCGTCTGCCCTCGTCGGTGCTGTTATCGTCTATCGGGTGGGTTTCACCATAACCGCGCGAGGTCAGGCGGTCTTCCGCTATTCCATTGTCAATCAGGTACTGGCGTACCGCCGCGGCGCGCTCACCGGAGAGGATCAGGTTGTAACTCCCGGATCCGTTGGTATCGGTATAGCCGGCAACTTCGACCATCATGCTCGGGCGCTGGTTCATTTTCTTTACTATCCCATCAAGCAGGATATCGGCCTCGGGGGGAATCTGAGCACTTTTCGTATCGAAACTTAAGCCATGCAATATGATTTCGATTTCGAACTTGCAGCCATACTTGTCTACCTCGGTACCAGCTGGCGTGCCCGGACAGAGATCGTCCTCGTTCACTACCTTGTCATTGTCCTTGTCCAGCGAACAGCCACGCGTATCGACAGACATCCCTGCGGGGGTATCGGGGCATTCGTCACTGGCGTCGAGCACCGCATCGCCGTCGCTATCAAGTTCGCAGCCGCGGGCGTCGACGCTGCGACCCGGTGCCGTGTTCGGGCAGAAATCCAGACCATCGACGACCTTGTCCGCATCGCCATCGAGTTCGCAGCCCTTACCGTCTACGGCACGGTGGTTGGGGGTGTCCGGGCATAGGTCGAGGTAGTCGATGATACCGTCGGCATCGCTATCGATTTCACAGCCGAAATTATCTACCTCGCGCAGCGGCGGCGTATTTGGGCATCTATCGATTGCGTCGAGTACGCCGTCGCGATCTTCGTCCAGCTCGCATCCATTGCTATTGACGCTACGACCCGCTTCTGTTCCCGGGCATTGGTCACGGTTATCCATGACGCCGTCTTTATCGCTGTCGGCATAGACCAGACCCTTATCGCCGAAATGACGGCCGACGGCTATACCGGTAAACCAGGCATCTTTATCATAGAAATCGAGGTCAACCCGGGCAAACCAGGGGCTGCGGCCGAATTCATAGTTCACTCCGGCACCGAAGGAGACTTGCAGCGTCGACTGTTTGTCGAAGGGGACGGGGCCGCCGCTACTGCTATTCATGATCGACGAAACTCCGATCCTGGCGAAGGGTTGCAGGCGCTGATCGATGCGCCACAGGTAACCCGCTGATAGCGACGGGATCTTGTAGGAAATCGCCGCATCGGGATAGGCCGCGGCGATTGCCGGATTGCGACTGGTGATGCCTGCCTGTCCCAGGTCGGCGTATTTAAACTCGGCGAACCAGCGCGGATTGATGCGCTTGCCGATGAACAGCTGTATGCCACTGTCGTGATTTTGCGCCCTGTCGTGGATAAAACTCTGCGCTTCCTGATTGGGTGAAACATAGGAGTAGCCATAACCACCACCGCCATACCAGCAGGCGTGAAAGTCGGGTTCGTCAGCGTCAATGTCATCGCCGTTGTAGTAATGGTCTGGTGCATTTTTATCGCTATAAAAACCACACAGCGAAGTGGCTTCGTCGACAGTGCTGCGCGTATCCAGCGAGCTTGCGCCGATTGCGGATCCTAACCAAAGGCCGAGCAGGCCAGAAAGCAGTATCCGACTCCTGAATCGACGCACGGTCAGCAATAGTCCTAACAAGGCCAGCAAGTACCCGCCAAAACTGCCCGAACCAATGCCGCTGACCGCGGTTTCCAGCTCCTGCCCGGAATCAATGTAATCCGGGATGCCGTTGGAATTGTAGTCCCAAAGGCCTTCGAGCTGATCGCTCAGGCCGTCGTTATCGCTGTCCAGATCGATATAGTCGGGCAGGCCGTCGCCGTCGGTATCGCGCGGAAATCCCGGCATGGCACCGGCTTCTGTCGCATCGGGGATGCCATCGTTGTCGCTGTCGAGATCCAGGTAATCGGGAGTGCCGTCACCATCGCTGTCGGCCAGGCCTTCGATAACGTCAGGAATGCCGTCGAGATCCGAGTCTAACAGGGTGCCGAACCCGACATAGCGGTCAACAATATTGACCAGGCCATCGCCGTCGTCATCGCCAGTATCGTCGAGCACTCCATCCAGCGGTGAAACATCGTAGACCGAGAAGATAGTGGCGGAGATGTCGAAGGTGCTGTCGTTGTCGCTGTCGACTTCAAGATAATCGGGCAGGCTGTCGCCATCGCTATCACTGGGGCTGTTGTTCATGCCCTCGTTGATCATATTATCGATGATTCCGTTGCTGTCGAGATCGGGCGCACCGGATTCGACCAGGTCAGGGATGGAGTCGTTATCGCTGTCCAGATCGAGATGGTTTGCGGTGCTGTCCAGGTCAGAATTCAACGCGCGCACGTTGTCGTCTATGCCGTCGCCGCTGAGATCGATGCCCAGAGTCTGATCGACATCGAACCTATCGTCGATCTGGTCACCGTCCACATCCGACTTGATCATGATGCCGGACTCGTAGATGTCGGGAATACCATCGTTGTCGCTGTCCAGGTCAACGTAATCGGCTTTCAGATCACCGTCGCTATCCCAGGGCAGAATAATGTCATCGATGCCATCCAGGTCGAGATCGCTGCCGCCGGTATCATCGACGTCGTAGCCATTGTCGATGCCGTCGTTATCGGTGTCTACCTGGGTAAGAATCCTGTCTTCCAGGCCATCGGGCAAGCCATCGTTGTCGCTATCGGCATCCTGCCAGTCGGCCAGACTATCGAGATCGCTGTCCACCAGGCCTTCGATGGCATCGGGAATGCCGTCGCGATCCGAATCTCTGTCGAGGTAGTTCGGGATACCGTCCAGGTCACTATCGGTCAAGCCTTCGATAATATCGCTGATGCCATCGTTATCCGAGTCGGCGTCAAGCGCATCAAGAATTCCATCGCCGTCGCTGTCGAGCTGGCCTTCGATGCCGTCGTCAATGCCGTCGCCATCGCTGTCGTTGTTCAGCGGGTCGGTGCCATTGGCGATCTCTGTGCCATCCGGGATGCCGTCGCCATCGCTGTCGCAGGCTGCGACGTTGTTGCTCGGGATGCAGGGGTCGCTATTGGCGGCTGCGCTGGGTTCGACCAGGGCGCTGGTTACTGTGCCGAAATCCGCAGCGCCGTCGCCGTCGAGGTCGGCACAGGCGGGGCTGGGCATATTCGGCAGGCAGGGATCCAGCGGATCGCTGTCGGCGCCGTCGAGCAAACCATCGCCGTCGCTATCGAGTATGTCATCGCTGGCATTGTTCGGATCGGTAGCATCGGTTAATACCTCGACGCCATCGTTGACGCCGCCATTGTCGCTGTCGCTATCCAGCGGGCTGGTAGAGCCGATGCCGCTGAGTGGTCCGGTAGCATTAATCTCGTCAGCATCGTTGAGTCCATCGCTGTCGCTGTCGCTACTCAAGGGATCGGTTTCGCCGGAGCCGCTGCTACTGCTGTCGCCGATGCTATTGTTCACGGCACCATTACTGTTGGCGTCTTCAACGCCATCGGTCAGGCCATCGCTATCCGAGTCGTTGTCGTTCGGATCGGTTCTACTGGCTGGGTCAGTGTCGACCTGGTAACCGGCCGCGCCAGTGTTAGTGCCGCTAAAGGCAATACTGGCAACATCGCTGTTGCCACCGCTGATCGCTGCGCTGATGCCAACTTCGAGTCCGTCACTGAGGCCATCGCCGTCGCTGTCCGCAACCAGCGGATTAGTTGCTGCAAAGGTGGCCAGCGGGCCTGTACCGTTGGTTTCATCACCATCGCTGATGCCATCGTCATCAGCATCGGCGTCCAGCGGATTGGCATCGCTGCCGTCGAGCAGGCCATCGTTATCGCTGTCGCTGTCGCCGGGATCGGTTCCGGCAGAAGCTTCCTGAGAGTTAGTTAAACCATCGCTGTCCGGGTCTGCTGCGAGATCGTCGCTGGCATTGTTTGGATCGGTGCCATCGGTTGATACTTCGACGCCATCGGCTGTGCCGCCGTTGTCGCTATCAGTGTCTACCGGGCTGGTCGCGCCGATTCCGGTCAGAGGACCGGTGGCGTTCACTTCGTCACCGTCGGTTAAACCATCGGCATCGCTGTCATTATCCAATGGATCGGACTCTCCAGAGCCGACCGTACTGCTACCGCCAATGCTGTTGTTCACGGCACCATTACTGTTGGCGTCTTCGACGCCATCGATCAGGCCATCGTTATCCGAGTCGTTATCGTTCGGGTCAGTTCTACTGGCAGGATCGCTATCCACCTGGTAACCGGCGGCACCGGTATTGGTGCCAGCGTAGGCAATACTGGCAACATCGCTGTTGCCACCGCTGATGGCTGCGGCTATGCCGACTTCGAGGCCATCGCTGAGACCGTCGCTGTCGCTGTCTGCAACCAGCGGGTTGGTTGCAGCGAAGGTAGCCAGCGGGCCGGTGCCGTTGGTTTCGTCACCATCGCTGATGCCATCGTCATCAGCATCGGCGTCCAAGGGGTTGGCATCGCTGCCGTCGAGCAGGCCATCGTTATCGCTGTCGCTGTCTGCCGGATCGGTACCCGCAGAAGCTTCCTGTGCATTGGTCAGGCCATCGCTATCCGGATCGGCCGCCGCATCATCGCTGGCGACATTCGGGTCGGTGCCATCGGTGAGTACCTCGACGCCATCGGCTGTGCCGCCGTTGTCGCTGTCAGTGTCTACCGGGCTGGTCGCGCCGATACCTGTCAAGGGGCCGGTTGCGTTCACTTCATCGCCGTCGCTCAAACCATCTGAGTCGGTATCATCAACCAACGGATCCGTCTCTCCTGAGCCTGCTGTGCTGCTGTTGCCGATCGAATTTGCTACCGCACCATTGCTGTTGGCATCTTCTACACCATCGGTGAGACCATCGTTATCAGTGTCGTTATCGTTCGGGTCGGTCCTGCTGGCAGGGTCGCTATCCACCTGGTAACCGGCGGCACCGGTATTGGTGCCAACATAGGCAATGCTGGCAACATCACTGTTACCACCGCTGATC
>CAXBMV010000064.1:0-9553 GCA_963976575.1 uncultured Gammaproteobacteria bacterium
GCCGGTGGCGAAACAATGCGCCTGGTTGACTATGACTCGACAGGTGGGCATTTCCAGGCCGATGCGCATGATGTGCTCATCGTCGCTGCTGTGTATGCCAACCGAATGACCCTTGCCCTTGAATTCGAGAATCTGACGTACTTTTTCAAAAGCCTGGTCGAAATCGGCGGCACGATAAATCGTTAATACGGGGCTGAGTTTTTCGTCGGAGAAAGGGAAATCCGCGCCTACACCGCTCTCCTCAACCATGAGCATACTGGGCGCTGATTGGCCTTTGCGAAGAATACCGGCGATGCCGGCTATCTTAGCCGCGCTTTGCGCAATGACTTGACGGCTGAGATGTCCGTTTTCCCAGAGGGCATCCTGCAAGGTTTGCTTTTCGACGTCGTCGAGTAGCCAGGCGCCCTCGTTTTGCAGCGCCGCGATCATGTCGTCGTAAACCGCATCGACTATGACCAAACTGTTCTCCGAAGAGCAACTGGTGGCATTGTCGAAAGTCTTCGAGGCACGAATTTTTTCGGCGGCGTCGGCGAGGTCTGCGCTGCTGTCGACTATGACCGGCACGTTTCCGGCGCCGACACCCAGCGCCGGGGTACCACTTTCGTAGCTGGCGCGCACATTGTTGCCCGAGCCGGTGACTGCGATGAGGTCAACCTGACGCATTAATTCGTAGGTATCTTCCTTGTTGACCGGTAGTTCGAGGTGTTGCACCAGCTGCAGCGGCGCACCCACCCGTTTCAGTTCCTGGTGAATCAATTCAACCAGTTTTGCGCATACCTGCTGCCCCTTGGGTGAGGGCGCGAGTATGATCGCATTGCGCCCCTTGAGGGCATTAATCGTCTTGTTCACCGGTGTAGCTATAGGGTTGGTAGAGGGTACAACCGCACCAACCACGCCTATTGCCCTGGCAATTTCGACCAGGCCTTTTTCGGGATACTCGGCGATCACTCCCACCGATTTGGCTCCCTTGAGATCGCGCAACAAGCCCAGTGTTTTGCGATGATTCTTGCGTATCTTGTCGTCGTAATTGCCGATGCCGGTATCGGCTATCGCCATTTCGGTGAGCAGGTGATTATTCTCTTTATTGATGATCGCCCAGCCCACCGCGGTAACCACTTCGTCCACTTGCTGCTGGTTATAAGCGTCGTAAATTTTCTGCGCAGTCCTGGCGTCGGCAACTAGCTTGCCTATCCGGGCAATGGCTTCGGGGCTGGATTTTGATGACACTTGGTTTTCCTTTTTTTGAAGACGGCAGCGGGTCATTGCCCTGCTGCCGTCGGGTTTGAGATTTACTTCAGGTCTTTGAGCAGTTCGGTCAAGGCTGCCTGGCGTTCCTTCCACATGGCCAGTACTTCGCTGCGGTTCATGATGCGTACCGGCGAGTTGGTCTGCTTCATTTTGCCAAGCGTCTTTTTGTCACTGAACATGATCGGCACGGTGCGTTCGAGGTGCTTGATCACCGCCGCCGGCGTACCTCTGGGTACCATCAGGCCACGAAAGTTGACGCTGGAATTATCCACCGGGATGCCTTTTTCCTTGAAGGTAGGGACGTCCGGCAGAAAATCGTGACGCTCAAGGTCGGCTACCGCGAGGATCTTGATGTCACCGACTGCGCGTGCCGAATCAGACAGGTTATTGAAGCCTGCCATCACCTGACCACCCTTGACCAGTTTCATCGCGCCGACACCGCCTTTACCCGGAACGTAAGTCAATTCGATACCGGCGGCCTTTTCCAGTTGTAGATGAGCGATATGGTGGCCGACGAATTTGCCAGCACCGCTGACGGTAACCTTGCCCGGGTTTTTCTTCGCATAGGCGACCAGGTCGCTGACGCTATTGAAAGGACTATCTTTGCCGACGATTAACACCGCCGGGTCGGCGCCCCAGTTACCCACGGGTTCGAGGTTGGTAATGTTGTACTTGGTGTCAAAAACAATCGACTGGGCGATGAAATGCGGAACATTATAGGCCGCCATCATGTAACCATCGGCAGGCGCCTTTTCGACAAACCAGTTCCAGCCCTTGCGTCCACCGGCTCCGGGCTTGTTGACGACGTAGATTGGCTGGCCCACAGAAACAGGCTTGTCATCTTTTTCCAGTGCCGATGCCAGCGTGGCGATACGCGCCTGGAAATCGGTGGCACCACCCGGGCTATAGGCAACCATGACTCCGATAGGGCGCTCCGGGTATTCTGCTGCGACATTGCCGGAAACAGCCAATAACATGGCTGCGCTTGCGAGACTGGATAAAACCATCCCCGTCTTTTTTGCAAATACTGATTTCATAATAAACTCCTCATAGTGTTTTGATTTATAGTGAAAATTGTCATTCCTTGTCATTATTCTCGGTTAAAAAAGTAACCCTGTTGGGGTTCGAACATTCAATCCAATCCAGAACAACAGGTACAAAATCACCATGAAGGCTAGTGATACCAGTGTTTTTTTGACTAGCGCAGAAGCGTTCCAGGGGGAGCGCTTCCCGTAAAACATCAGGATTGCCAGAAATGCCAGAAACGAACTGGCATAGAAACCCAGGTCTTCCATAACCAGGGCGAAAATTAATCCAATTACCAGGCCGGGCCAGATAGCCTTGAAGTGAATTCCGCTATCGCGATTATCACCGCCTTTTGCTGAATTGCCGATGAACAGCACCAGCGCCAGGAGGGTGAGCACGATAGCGATAATGCGGGGGAACAAATAAGTGTCGGCATCGGTGCCATAGAATGACAGGAAGGCAAATAATGCCGCCGCCAGCAAGGCGTATAGCGAAGACATCTGTTCGCTGTTTTTCAGATTAATCATTTCGCAGATCCGCTGCGCCTGTTCATGCGCCGGCTGGCGTAAACGCTATAGACGATCGAGGCCAGCGTGGCCAGGATCAGGGTAATATTAATGCCGCCGCTGAAAAAGTAGGCAACCGCGTCGCCACCCGCCTCACCGATCAGCTTGCCCTGCAGGAAATTATTTTCGGCTATAGGCCCGAGAATAATGCCCAGTACCATCGGTGCCGGTCCGAAACCGAACTTACTCGCAAAAAACATGAATACGCCAAGCACCATCATGATGAGTACGTCTGAATAGCTGGATTGAATGCTGTAGGTGCCAAATACCGCCAGAATCAGGATAGATGCGGCCATGTAATGCGGCGGCACCTTCATGATCCAGCCGCTATGACGGCTCAGGAACAGACCTATGACGAGCATGAATACCTGCGCGACGATGAGCGAGTCGATAAAAGTCCAGATGACCTCGGCGTGCAGGGTAAACAAATCGGGGCCGGGGAAAAGACCGTGGATGAGCAGGCCACCGAGTAGCACTGCGGCGGTCGGGCTACCGGGGATGCTCAGGGTTAACAGGGGTACCAGCGAAGGGCCAACCATGGCGTTATTGGCAGACTCGGCTGCGATCACGCCATCGGGTTCTCCCTGGCCGAATTTTTGCGGGTCGGCGCTGAGTTTTTTCACCTGGTCGTAGGCCACCAGTCCAGCTATCTGTCCGCCGGCACCGGGGATAACGCCAACGATTGCACCGATCGTTGAGCCGATCGAGAGCGCCTTGACGCGGCGAATATTGTAGGCCAGCGACTGATACCACTTCGCCTTGCTCAAAGAAAACATCGAGGCTTGTTCGCCTGCGAGGCTTTCTTCCATCAAGGTTAGAATTTGTGGCAGGGCGAACAAGCCGATCAGTGCGACCACGATGTGGATGCCAGACTCCATGTGTTCGCTGTAAACAAAGCGCTGTTCGCCCAACATCGGGTTATCGCCGATGGTTGAGATTGCCAGGCCAAACAGACCGGCCATCAACCCCTTCAGTACCGATTTGCTGCCGATGGTGCCGATAATGGTAATACCGAAAATTGCGATCCAGAAGAGTTCGGTAGGGCCGAATTTGAGCGCCAGTTTGGCCAGCGGCGGGGTGAAGAAAATGAGGATAATAATACCGAATACACCACCGATGAAGGAGCTCAGAAAACAGTAGTGCAGTGCTTCCGAGGCACGCCCCTGGCGTGCCATCTGGTGGCCGTCGAGCGCGGTGGCGATATTCGCCGGCGCGCCGGGGACATTCACCAGTATCGCGCTGATCGCGCCACCGGCGACCGTGGCGGTATACATCGCGCCGAGCAGGATCAAACCGCTCTCGGGTTGCATGTGGAAGGTAAAGGGGATAATCAGCGCCACCGCCATGGTGGGGCTCAAGCCTGGCAACGCACCAAGGATTAACCCGGCAGTGGTGCCACCGAGTAATAACAGCAGGTGATAAGGCGTAAAAACGTTGCCGAAGTAATTCAGAAAGTCCATCGGGACCAGTGTCCTCACTAGGGTTGATCTAATTATTATTGTTATTCGGCGCACAACTAACTCATGTAGATGAGTTAGTTGTGCGGATTCTTGCATTGCCTTACACTTCTGTCAATGCCAGCGCGGTAACTACAGCATGCATCAAACAGCGAAACCCCTGTATCGGGTTGTCGAAGATTACCTGAACGAAATTATCGATACCGGGCAATTGGTGGCTGGCGACTTGATCCCCTCCGAACCACAGCTGGCCGCTCGTCTCGGCGTCAGCCAGGGGACGGTGAAGAAGGCAATCGATAACCTGGTCTGGGAAAACAGGCTCTATCGACATCAGGGCAAAGGCACCTACGTGTCTCGCATCGACTTCAACAACAGCCTGTTCAAGTATGTGTCTTACGGCAATGTCAGTGGTGAAAGCGTCAGGCTGGACAAGCACACCTCGCAGCGATATATCGAACGCGGCAATAGCGAAATCTGTCGAAAAATGGGCGTAGCCGACGACACCGACCTGCTCTACATCGAGCGTATCGGTTCGGTAGACGAGGTTCCGGTCATGGTGGAGTATTCACGCTGGCGCGCCGACATGCTGCCAGGGCTGGAAAACGAAGAGATACATATCCCGGATCTGTTTTACGCGCTCATAGTGGAAAAATACAAGATCCCGATCCTGCGCGCCGAGGAAACCCTCACCGCAGAACTGGTCAGCCCGAAGACGGCAGCCATTCTACAAATCGAAGAGAACATCCCGGTACTGGTACTGCATCGCACCACCTATACGCGCAACGATGAAATCATCGAGATTCGCATCACCAAGGGTCGCAGCGACCGTTTCAGTTACAAGGCTGAGATTAAGTGACATTAAAGGGAAATGGCGTTTCGCCATTTCCCTTTAATGTCATCCCGGAATGCGCGTCAGCGCATGTCCGGGATCTCCAAACGAACAGGCCGCAATCCGGTAAGAACACCCGATATAGGGAACCATCAACTGGCAAGGGCCCAAACATCGTGAACCCTCTGGAGATCCCGGACAACGCCTTTGGCGTTTCCGGGATCTCCAGACGAATGGACTGTAGTCCGGCAAGAGCACTTCACATTTCCAGACGAATGGCCTGCAATCTGATTAGGTACCACCTACAAACCCCTTCGCGTCTCCGCGTCTCCGCGTGAACCAGTCGTTGTACCCTTTCAGGTAACAGCCAGAAAGCGAAGGCGGAATTTTTTACCAGGGCAGCGAAAAGGTCTTCACGTAGGTATAACTGTTCATCGCTTCGATGACGCCTTCCTTGTAGCCCAGGCCAGAATCCTTGATGCCGCCGAAGGGTGACATTTCGATGCGGTAACCGGGCACTTCCCAGATATTCACGGTGCCGGTATCGAGCTCATTGATGAAGCGGATGATATCGTCCATGCGATTCGTGCACACCCCGGAAGAGAGGCCGAAGGCGGTGGAATTGGCCACGCGCAGGGCATCGTCTATGTCCTTGATGCGTATGATCGGAATCGGCGGACCGAAGGTTTCTTCGCGTACCAGTTCGCAGTCAAAGGGAACGTGATCAAGCACGGTAGGCGAGTAAACTGCGCCCTGGCGGTCGTTGCCATAGAGTAGTTTGGCGCCTTTTTCGATGGCGTCGTTAACCCGGTTTTGAAACAGGATTGCCGAGGCTTCGTTGATTACCGTGCCGACGTCTGTGTCGGGGTCCATCGGATCGCCATACTTCAGTTTGGCGGCTTTCTCGGCTACCAGCGCGGAAAACTCATCGGCAACCGATTCTACGCAGAGCACGCGCTTCACCGCGGTACAGCGTTGCCCGGAATTCTTCGTCGCCCCGGCCACGGCCAGCTCGGCGGCCTTGTCGAGATCGGCATCGTCCATCACGATCAGTTCCGAGTTACCACCGAGTTCGAGTACGGTTCTGCGGTAGCCAGCCTTCTCGGCGATATACTTGCCCACCGGAACACTACCGGTAAATGTCACCAGGTCGATGTGCTTGTTGGTAATCATTTCGTCGCCCATGTCTGCGGGCAGGCCGGTAACAATCGACAGCATTTGCGGTGGCAGACCGGCCTCGTAAAGAATGTCGGCCAGCAGTAACGCGGTTAGTGGGGTTTGCTCGGTGGGCTTGGCCACCATGCAGTTATTGGTTGCCACCGACGGCGCTATCTTGTGCGAAATCATGTTCAGCGGGTGGTTGAACGGGGTAATCGCCGAGATCGCGTTGAGCGGTTCGCGTTGCGTGAAAATCTTGCGCTGCTTGCCGTGCGGAGTCAGGTCACAGGAAAAAATCTGGCCATCGTCGATGATGCACAGTTGTCCGGCGAGGCTGAACACGTCGAAGGCGCGACCGACTTCGTAGAGACTGTCTTTCTTGCTGAGACCGCATTCGGCGGTGATCAGATCGGAAATCTCGTCGCGACGCGAAACGATGATGTCCGCGGTTTTCATCAGTATCTGCTGGCGCTGGTAGCGCGTTAATTTCGGCTTATAGGCGGCAGCAATATCGAAAGCATGCGCGACCTGGGCCTGGCTGGCGCGCGGCACGGTGCCGATTAATTCATTGTTATAGGGATTGAATACTTCGACTTCGCCGCAATCGCCATCGACTTTTTCGCCGGCGATACGCATTTTCTCTTTAATGACTGGCATGATTTTTCTCGGGGTTAATGAATAGGGTGCTTATGCGCCGACGTGGTTCAGGGCGACATTGAAAATATCAAAATTGCGCAGGCGATGCGCCGGATCGAGGTTGCTCACCGGTTGGCTGACAATCAAAGGTACGCGTTGTTCGGTGACGCCACCGTGCGAGCGCAGCGGCACTTCCAGTCCGGACAGGTCGTGGCGTGAAGCGGTAGTGCCTATGACCGTGTCGCGCTGCGATACCAGGATCAGGTCGCCCATGCGGTCACTGGCCAGCTGGAATAGCTCGCAACCCTCGGCGTTCGGATATACCGCGTCCATGCCCGGGATTTGCTTAAGCTGCGCAATCAATGCATCGCGGTCGGCATCCTGCGGCAGGTAGACGGTGGCATAGGATCCGAGCGCGCCGTGGTGTACCACATAGGGATCGGTAATCGGCAGGATGACGCGCGCGACGGCGGCGCCGAGGATACGATCCATTTCGTCCTGCAGGTAAATAATATTCGGTTCGCCAGCGGCGTCGTGCTTGGCATTCATGCCGTGATCGGCGGTCAATGCAACCACTGCGCCTAGCTCGTCCAGCTGTGCCCAGTAGCTATCCATCATCGCGTAAAACGAATTGGCGCCATCGCTGCCGGGGGCGAACTTGTGCTGGATATAATCGGTAGTCGACAGATACATCAGGTCGGGTCGAACTGTTTCCATCAGTTTTACACCGGCAGCAAAAATGAATTCGGAAAGCTCTGCGCTGTAGACCGAGGGCACCGGCATACCAACCAGGTCGAGAACATTGTCGATTCCGTTTTCGGCGAAACTGACCTGGTCCGACTTTTCTGAAGAAAAGCAGATCGCCCCGCCTTCGCCAAATTGCAGTTCATTACCCAGCAGGCGACGCAGCTTATCCTTGGCGGTAATCACGGCAACGCGCGCACCGGCATCCTGGAAGGCCTTGAAAATCGTCGGCGTGCGCAGCAACTCGGGTTCATTCATCATTACTTCGCGATCGTTTTCGCGGTCGTAGTAAAAATTACCGCAAATACCGTGCACCACCGGAGCTACGCCGGTGACGATGGAAATATTATTGGGATTGGTGAAACTCGGCACCACGCAATCGGCGCGTAAATCCGAGCCCTGTGATTCGACGATTTTTTTCATCCACGGCATCACGCCGGCGGCTATCGCCTTTTCGATATAGTCGGGCTCGGAGCCATCGATACAGACCACCACCCGTGGTCGCTGTGGCCACTGGTATTCGCGTCCATTCACTTCGATGCTTGCTTTGTCTTTTGTCATGAGTTTTCCGGGTTGCGGTGCTGGTTGCGCAGGGTGGCCACTATACCCAATTTGTTACCTCGGGCTAAATCGATATTACAAATGATTGATATCGACCCGGTCTATAAAACCCATTAATATTGGGCGATTTTTAACAAAAAGAATGCAGTTGAAATCTGCCCCGGATTGACCAGCTACTATGCGTAGATCGGCGACACACGTCCATATCCTTTTGCTAATGGCGATAATTCTGCCTGCTGCGATTGGCGCACAGGAAAATGAAGGCGGCAACGAGTTTATTACCTTCACCTTCGAGAATGACTTTTTTGTCGGTGAAGACAATGGCTATACCAATGGCATGGGTCTTAGTTTTAGCAAGGGCCCCTATCGTAAATTTAGCCGGGACAACCTGCCTGAATGGTTATTCTCGCTCACGTCGAATCTATACATCAATACCATGGAGAACAAGCAACGCGGCGTCTCCCATAGTTTTTTCCAGGTAATGCAGACCCCGGAGGACATCAGCACTAGCGATTTGATCCCGAATGACTTGCCCTATGCCGGCCTGCTCGGCTGGCAGGGGACGCTATATGCCTGGGACGACGAGGTCGCCGACCAGCTGGCGCTGACACTGGGTGCCGTGGGCCCTGTTAGCCTGGCCGAACAGTCGCAGAGCCTGATCCACGAACTCTTCGAGGCTGACGATCCCAGGGGTTGGGACAACCAAATCGATAACGAAGTGGTGATTAAACTGGAGATGCAGCGTATCTGGAGCCTCTACCGTGCAGACGGAAGTGGTGAGCGAATCGATATTCTGGGGATAGGAGGCGCAGCCATAGGCAACCTGGAATCTGCCGCCAGGCTGGGGATTGCGATCAGGTGGGGTAGCGGGCTGACCTCCAGTTTCCCGGCGTTTTCGTTGCAGCCTGATCGTCAGGTCAACCCATTGTCGATGACACCGGAAGACGATTACTACCTGTTTCTGGGACTGGGAATCGGGCATGTGTTCAACAATATCCTCATCCAGGGCAACAGTGACGGCAATAGCCACTCGCTGCCATTGCGAAGACAACAGGACCAGATATCCGGCGGCGCGGTGTGGAGCCTGGGTCGCAATGCCTTCGTCTTCCAGATTTCATCGGTTAGCTCACCAACAACAATCTCCGACAGCCGCGACCTCTTCGGCGCCCTGGGATTTACCCGCCTGTTCTAGTTTTCGGCTATTCGCCGCGCTGGTCTTTCTGGCTGTTTTCAATCATTTCGAGGAAGGCATCGGTGACCCGCAGGCTGCGCATTTCCTTCAGGCATATGACGTATTCGGCGTGGATTAACTCGGCGTCATTGACGCT
>CAXBMV010000065.1:0-9479 GCA_963976575.1 uncultured Gammaproteobacteria bacterium
CGCCCGCTTTGGCCGCGCGCCGTGCCCTGCAACCGCTCGCGCGCAAAGCCCAGCGCCTGCTGATAGGCCCGCTCACTGATTGCGACACCCTGCAGGCCAACTTCGAGTCGGGCGTTATTCATCATAGTGAACATACAGGCGAGACCATTGTTTTCCTCACCGACGAGGAAGCCGACGGCACCATCATTGTCGCCGTAAGACATGACGCAGGTGGGCGAAGAATGTATACCCATCTTCGATTCCAGCGACACCACCTGCAAATCGTTTCGCTGCCCGGGGCTGCCATCCTCGTTGAGCAGATACTTGGGCACCAGGAAGAGCGAGATGCCTTTTACGCCTTCCGGCGCATCCGGCAATCGCGCCAGCACCAGGTGAGCGATATTGGCGCTCATTTCGTGCTCGCCCCAGGTAATAAAAATCTTTTGCCCCTTGATGCGATAAGCGTCCCCATCGCGTTGCGCACGGGTCTTGATCGCAGCCAGATCGGTGCCCGCCTGCGGCTCGGTCAGGTTCATCGTACCGGTCCACTCGCCGGACACCAGTCTCGGCAGAAACGCCTGCTTCAACGCCTCGCTGGCATGCGATTCCAGCGCTTCGATCGCACCCGAAGTCAACAGCGGGCATAACGCTAGCGCCAGATTCGCCGAATTCCACATCTCCGAGGTCGCCAAATGCACCAGGAAAGGCAGGCCCTGGCCATCATAGGCTTCCGATTTCCCGATTCCCTGCCAGCCATTCTCGGCAAACTGTCGGAAGGCCTCGGCATAGCCAGACGGGCTTACCACCTTGCCGGCATCGATAAAGGTGCCATGCTCGTCGCCGCTATGATTCAGCGGAGAAAACACTTCGCCGGCCAGTATCGCGGCCTGCTCCAGTACCGCCTCGACCAGGTCGGGTGTCGCTTCGGCAAATGCCGGCAACTGGTTGAGCGAGTTTAAATCGGCGAGTTCATTGATAACGAACTGCATGTCCCGAAGGGGTGCCTGGTAATCAGTCATAACCACTTCCTGCAATAATCACGAGTAAAATTGTACCGCTTGATCAAGTTCAGCCCTGCCCGGCTGGATCTTGTTTTCCGGCATGGATTCATCTTCATAGCCAAAGGAAATGCCGAACAGCAATTTCTCACTGGCGGCTATGCCCAGTTCCTCGCGAACCATGTCGGCGTTATAGCCGAGTATGGTTTGCGGGCAGCTGGCCACGCCCTGCGCCTGCATCGACAGCATCAGGTTTTGCGCATACATGCCGACGTCGGCGGCTTCACGAATGCCGCACCAATCCTGCATAAAAACAAAGACGACATGCGGCGCGTCGAAGAATTCGAGGTTGCGCAGAAATGCGCGACGCTTGCCTTCCTTGTCTTCGCGGGTTACGCCAAGCGCCTGATACAGCATCAGGCCGACATCAAGCTGGCGCTGGCGATATTCGTCCTGATATTTTGCCTCATAAGGAAAATCGAGCTGGTACTGTCCTTCGCCGACGGTTTCGAGGAAACGCCGACTCAGGCGATTGCGCTTTTCCCCCGAAGCAACATGCAATTGCCAGGGTTGAGTGTTGCAGTTCGAAGGCGCATAGGCGGCTGCAGCAAATATTTGTCGCATCACATCCATGTCTACCGGCTTTTCGAGGAAACCACGGATAGAGCGACGCCGGCGCGTCACATGCTCGAAAGTCCGCGCTATATCTTCCGCTTTGAGGTTTTCAGTCATAAGTTCCAAGTTAACCATAGTCCGGGGCGCTGCCCGGTAATTTCCGGACTGTATTATTTTTGCCTGCAACAAACAAATATAATACAGTCATTCGCCTTCGCAACCACGGGCTTTTAATCATGAACAATGCAATCAGCCGATTCCCTGTTCCCGAACTGGATAGTCTGCCCACAGATATTCGCGAACGCATTGTCGAGGTCGAGGAGAAATCAGGTTTTATTCCCAATATCTTCCTCGCACTGGCGCACCGGCCGGCCGAGTTTCGCGCCTTTTTCGCTTACCACGATGCACTGATGGACAAAGAATCCGCCGGCTTGAACAAAGCCGAACGCGAAATGATCGTGGTTGCCACGTCGGCCAGAAACCAGTGCCAGTACTGCGTTATCGCGCATGGCGCTATTTTGCGCATTCGCTCGAAAAACCCGTTGATCGCCGACCAGCTGGCGAGCAACTACCGCAAGGCCGACATCAGCCCCCGGCAAAAGGCCATGCTGGATTACGCGCTCAAGGTTTCGCGCGAGGCCGAACGGGTGGAAGAAGCAGATTTCGAAACTCTGACGGCGCACGGCTTCGACGAAGACGATATCTGGGACATAGGCATGATCGCGGGATTCTTCGGCATGTCCAATCGTATAGTCAACATGTCGAGCATGCGCACCAACGATGAATTCTATGCCATGGGTCGACAGCCCAGGTAAACCCGGGCACCCTATCGGTAGCAGTGACACTAAGCTACACTTGGGCCACATAGACTGGAAACCGAAACCGTGACAGATCAAGCAGTACAAACCCGCATCATCAAGAAGTATCCCAATCGCCGTCTCTATGACACCGAAACCAGCAAATACATCACACTGTTGCAGGTCAAGGAACTGGTGCTCGGAGAAATCCCTTTCGTGGTCGTAGACCAGAAAACAGAAGAAGACATTACGCGCAGCATATTGCTGCAAATCATTCTCGAGCAAGAGTCGGATAGCAATCCACTATTTACCAACGACAACCTCGAGCGCTTCATCCGCTACTACGGCGCCGGCGCGCATACCGGGTTTTCCGAGTTCATCGGAAAGAGCATGTCCTATTTCCAGGACCAGCAGCTCGAAATTGGCAAGGCAATGAAAGGCATAACCGGGCAAAACCCGATGACTTTCTGGACCGATATGACGCAAAAAAATATCGACGCCTGGGGACAGATGATAGGTATGACCGGCAAAAACAAGGACGACGACAAGTCCTGATAGTAAAATTAAATAAATCCCTCGCTTGACATAAGCTCGCATTATTACTAATTTGTGCAGTGCAATAATTGCTGCGACGCAGCATCCCCCCAAACCCATACATGCAGGCTTATAACCATGACTGAATCGAGAATTGCACTGGTAACCGGTGGTACCGGCGGCATTGGTACCGCTATCTGTATCGCACTGACAAAACAGGGGCGCAAGGTAATCGCTGGCTATTTTCCTCCCGAACAGGAAAGCGCGCTGGCCTGGCAGCAACAGCGCCGCAGCGAAGGTTATGACATTGAAATCATAGCCTGCGATGTCAGCGATTTTGCCTCCAGTCAGAAAATGCTCGAAGACGTGGTCAAAACCATTGGCGATGTCGATATACTGGTCAACTGCGCCGGTATCACCCGCGACAAGACCCTCAGCCGCATGACCCCGGATCAATGGGACGACGTACTGCGTACCAACCTCGACTCGGCTTTCAACGTGACCCGCCATGTCGTCGAAAGCATGTCGCTAAAAGGCTTTGGCCGCATCGTCAATATATCCTCGGTAAACGGCCAGAAAGGTCAGTTCGGTCAGGCCAACTACTCGGCTGCCAAGGCCGGTCTGCACGGCTTCACCAAGGCGGTAGCACAGGAACTCGCGCACAAGGGCGTGACCGTCAACTCGGTATCCCCCGGTTATGTAAAAACCGAGATGACCGATGCCATCCCCGATGATATTCGTGATGCGATTATCCAGCAGGTACCGATGGGGCGTATGGCCTCTCCCGAGGAAATCGCCTATGTCGTCAGCTTTCTTACCGACGATCAAAATACCTATATGACCGGGGCCAACCTGCCCGTCAACGGCGGCATGTATATGTCTTGAGACGCCTTCGGCCATGCCTTGCGATGGTGTAATTGTTGCGGTGCACAATAAACTGTGCTAAGCTGATTTTCTTCATATTTTTGAAAGAGTTACCGACATGAGCGAAAGCAATCCCTGGGCCGATCAATGGCAAAAAGCGCAGCAGCAGTTTGTTAGTGCCTGGAGCGATATGGCGAAATCCGGGAGCGCTGCTCAGGAAGGCAGTCAGACCGATATCTGGGCCGACAGCTTCGAGCTCTGGCGCAAGGCCTGCATGGCACCCGGCCAGCCCGACGTTCAGCAAGTCATGGACAAGAGCATGGACATGGCCAAGGGGTATTTCACCATGGCTGAGCAAATCGGTAAGCAGATGTCAAAAGGTGCCAAACCAGCCGAGGCGATGACGCAGTGGCTTGATCAATTGAAAGATTCCTTAGGCCAGTTCGGCAGCATGCCGGGCGCGGAACTCAACGGTTTCATGCAGCAATGGTTTAAACCGGCCAGCTCCTGGCAACAAATGGCGGGCATGTTAAACCCGTCCATGATGCAGATGCCGGGTATGGGTAGTGGCGCATTCAACCTCGGCGAAGCCATGGACCCTATCGGAAAAATGCTGTCTGCCCCGGGCATCGGCTATTATCGCGAGCCCCAGGAAAAGCAGCAAAAAGGCATGAAGCTCGGCGTCGATTACCAGCAGGCCAATTACAAATTCAACCAGGCTTTCATGCGCGTATCCATGGAATCGATCCAGGGCTTCCAGCAACGCCTGATGTCGGCCGATGGCGAAGATTCGCCCAAGTCCCTGCGCCAGCTTTACGACCTCTGGGTCGAAGTCAGCGAAGAGCATTATGCCGAATTCGCGATGAGTGCAGAATACCAGGACCTCTACGGCGACATGGTTAATCGCCTGATGACGCTGAAAAAACACTACGGCGAGATGACCGACGATCTGCTCGGGCAAATGAACATGCCTTCGACCAGCGAAGTCGACACCATGCAGATGCGTTTGCAACAGCTACGCCGCGAAAACATCCAGTTGAAAAAAGACGTTGCCGAAATCAAGGCGATGCTGCAGAAAAAAACACCCGCCTCAGAAAAGGCGACTGTGAAAAAGACAGCCCCGGCAGAGAAAGCAGCGTCAGCGGAAAAGGCTGCCCCGGCAAAGAAAGCAGCAGCGAAAAAGGCGGCGGTAAAGAAAGCCGTGGCGAAGAAACCCGCCCCGAGTAAGAAAACAGGAGGCAATAAATGAAAAACTTCGAGTATCGCCCCGACCAGGTTGTCGAGGAACTGGTGCAGTTCAACGAAAACCTCAGCAAGGGTGTCAAAAACCTGCTCGAGGCCGACGAAATTTCCTCCGGCGTAACCCCGCGCGAAGCAATTTACAGCGAAGACAAGCTCACCCTGTATCGCTACCAGCCCTCCATCGGCGTGGTGCAGAACAAAACACCGCTGCTCATCGTCTACGCCCTGGTCAACCGCCCTTATATGGCTGACA
This sequence comes from uncultured Gammaproteobacteria bacterium, assembly GCA_963976575.1. Classification (GTDB taxonomy): domain Bacteria; phylum Pseudomonadota; class Gammaproteobacteria. The sequence continues at coordinate 5,283 of CAXBMV010000065.1, forward strand.
TCCAGGAAAACCGCTCCACTATCAAGGGTTTGCTGGATACCGGACAGGACGTTTACCTGATCGACTGGGGCTATCCCGACCGCGCCGACAAGTACCTGACACTGGATGACTACATCAATGGCTACATCGATCGTTGCGTCGACGTCATCCGCGAGCGCCACCGCATCGAGCAGGTGAATATACTCGGCATTTGCCAGGGCGGTGTTTTCAGCCTGTGTTACAGCGCACTGCACCAGGACAAGGTAAAAAACCTGGTCACCATGGTGACACCGGTAGACTGCAAGACACCCGACAATATGCTCAGCCATTGGGTGCAGAAAATGGACATAGACTTGATCGTCGATACCATGGGTAACCTGCCCGGCGAAATGCTCAACTGGACCTTCCTCAACCTGAAGCCTTTTCAGCTGATGGGACAGAAATACGTATCCATGGTCGATATAGTCAGCGACGAAAAGAACGTGAAAAACTTCATGCGCATGGAAAAATGGATTTTCGATAGCCCCGATCAGGCCGGCGAAGCCTTCCGTCAATTCATCAAGGATTTCTTCCAGCAAAACAAGCTGGTCGAAGGCGGACTCGAAATCGGTGAACACCCGGTTAGTCTCGCCGACATCAAGACTCCGGTACTGAACATCTACGCCGAACAGGATCACCTGGTACCACCGGCGGCATCGAAAGCGATGAAAAAACTGATCGGCAGCAAGGATTACACCGAGCTGTCTTTTCCCGGCGGGCACATCGGCATTTACGTCAGCGGCGCGGCACAGAAAACCGTTACCCCGGCTATCTCTGACTGGCTGAATAAGCGCTCATAAGACCATGTCCCAGACAGTTGCTTCGCGACTTCCAGGATGACGATGGAAAGGAGAAGGTAGCGGAATTTCGTAAGATGTGGTGGCGTTCTGCGAACGCAACTTGTACTACTGGGTCCCGCTGTCGGGGCAGCGGGACCCAGTTTAATAAGATGCGTTCGCAGAACGCCACCACCCCTTTTCAAATTCAGCTACCATCTTCCTTCTGCCCCTGCCATCAGGCATTACCATCGCCTGCCCTTTCGCAAAACCCGGCCCTGTGTTTTAATCGATTTGCAAAAAATCAGGCAGAATATGCATGAGCAAAATCAGCGTCGAACAATTCAACAACATCATCATCGCGGAACTGCCCTGGGCCGCAGAAAGTGGCATTTACCTGCGTGACATAGCTGAGGGAAACGCCAGCCTGGTATTACCCTACGACGATAAATCCCTGCGCCCCGGCGGCTCTATCGCCGGACCCCATATGATGATGCTCGCCGATGCCTGCATGTTCGCCGTCATCCTCAGCATGATTGGTGAAGTGAAACTCGCCGTCACCACCAGCTTTAACATCAACTTTCTGCGCAAGCCAAGCGACTGCGAACTGGTGGCGAAAGGCGCCATGATCAAACTTGGGAAACGCCTCGCCGTAATGGAAGTTTCTATATACAGCGGTGATGAAATCGTCGCCCACGCCACCGGAACCTACTCTATTCCACCAACACCATAAACCAGCTATCTCGAACAGCTGCGCGGATCAAAACGCAGGCATAAAAAAGCCGGGCGCTTGCGCAGCCCGGCTGGTACCGACAGCAATGCCGGTTTAGTACATGTGCTGCCCGCCGTTGATCGACAGCGTCGAACCGGTGATGAAACCAGCGTCGTCAGAGGTCAGAAAGACTACACCCCGGGCGATTTCGCTGGCTTCGCCAAGACGACCCACCGGAATACCCGCAACGATTTTCTCGAGCACGTTCTCCGGCACCGCTCGCACCATTTCGGTAGCGATATAACCCGGTGCAATCGCATTCACGGTAATACCCTTGGACGCACCTTCCTGTGCCAATGCCTTGGTAAAGCCGTGGATGCCCGACTTCGCAGCCGCGTAATTGACCTGACCGTACTGGCCGGCCTGGCCATTGATCGAACCGATATTGACGATGCGACCGAAGCCACGCGCGCGCATGCCGTTGATCACACCCTGACACATGTTGAAACAGGAAGTCAGGTTGGTCTGTATAACCTGATTCCACTGCTCGTATGACATCTTGTGCATGGTGCTGTCGCGGGTAATACCGGCATTATTGACCAGTACTTCTATCGAGCCGACCTCGGCTTCAATTTTCTTGATAGCGGCCTGGCATTCCTCGTTACTGCCGACGTCAAACTTGTAGGTCGGAATCCCGGTTGCAGAACTGAACTGCTTTGCCGCGTCGTCGTTACCGGCATAGGTTGCCACTACCTTGAAACCCTTTTCCTTCAATGCCAGCGAAATGGCTTCGCCGATTCCGCGGGTACCACCTGTTACTAGAGCTACTCTACTCATTATTTATTCTCCTTTGGATTTTATTGCTTTAACTTAGCGTTCAACCGCGAGCGCGACACCCTGCCCACCGCCGATACACAGTGTCGCCAGACCGCGTTTAGCACCGGTACGCTTCATGCCGTGAAGCAAGGTTACCAGTACGCGCGCGCCGGAAGCACCGATCGGGTGTCCGAGTGCAATCGCACCGCCACTGATGTTCACCTTGCTGGTATCCCATTCCATATCGCAGTTAACCGACATGGATTGCGCGGCAAAGGCTTCGTTGGACTCGATCAGGTCGAGGTCGGCAACCGACCAGCCAGCTTTTGCCAGACATTTCTTTGAGGCCGGAATTGGGCCGGTGCCCATGATCGCAGGATCGACACCGGCACTGCTGTAAGCCTTGATCGTCGCCAGCGGAGTCAGACCGAGTTCTTTCGCCTTGTCGGCACTCATCACCAGCAGGGCCGCGGCGCCATCATTGAGACCCGATGCATTACCAGCGGTTACCGTACCTTCGCGGTCGAATGCGGGGCGCAACTTCGCCAGGCCTTCGGCGGTGGTGCCGTGCTTGGGGTATTCATCGCTGTCGACCATTATGGGGTCGCCCTTGCGTTGCGGTACTGCGACCGAGATCAATTCGTCGGCGAACAACTTGTCTTTTTGCGCCTGCTCGGCCTTTTGCTGGGAGGCAGCGGCAAAAGCATCCTGCTCTTCGCGGTTAAAATTGTACTTCTTTGCGATATTCTCGGCAGTAACACCCATGTGGTAATCGTTAAACGCATCCCACAGGCCATCGACGATCATGGTATCGCGCAATGCCCAATCACCCATACGCTGGCCATCGCGTGACTTGGGCAATACATGCGCGGAAGCGCTCATGTTTTCCTGACCACCGGCAATGATCACATCTGCGTCGCCGCATTTAATCGCCTGCGCCGCCAGTTGCACGGCCTTCAAACCACTGCCGCATACTTTATTTATCGTCATCGCAGGACATTCCTGCGGCAGGCCGGCTTCGATTGCCGCCTGGCGAGCCGGGTTCTGACCAACACCCGCGGTCAATACCTGACCCAGGATAACTTCGTCTACCTGATCTCCGGAAAGCTTGTTACGTTCCAGCAGGGCCTTGATCACCAGGGCGCCCATATGGCTGGCCGTCAACGAAGCCAGGGCTCCACCAAACGCACCTATCGGCGTGCGCACTGCATCTACAATCACTACGTCTGTCATTTTTTTGTACCTGTAAAAAAAAAGCCCGGGGCTATTATACCGCCGGGCTCAATTTAATGGAGGAGTAATCTTGCGCGGAGGACAGCCCGTTTTCGACGGGCTGTTTCCGGTTGGAAAAACTAGGCAGCTTTCTTGGCAACCTTGCTCATTTCCTTTTCCAGCTTCTCGACAGTCTTCTTGGCCTGGGCTTGAACTTCTGCGAAAGAACCTTCGAAAATCTTTCCAGCTTCGCTGATTGCAGCTTCTACTACAGCTGAATTTTCTTTGGCAACATTAGCCATTTTCTCGTTCAGTGAATCAACATACTTCTGTTGCATTTCCAGAGCTGCGTTCATGTCCTTGGTTGCTGTCAGGGCTTTAAGATGGGCCAGGTTGTCCTGCATCAGGCTGCTGACGCTGGCAGATTGGCTCTGCATCATTTTCACTGCGAAAGCTGTGTTGCTTTCTACCATCTTCATCATCGGCTTCATGCTGTCTTGAGCCATTTTCATCATGTCTTCGTACATATCGGTTTCCCCTTAAGGTTTAAAATTAAAGCTATTAGCTTTTTGCTGCACTGCAGCAATGTGCGTAATATAGGGATATCAGTCAATAATGTCAAGCATTTTGTTGCACTGCAACAAAATATTTTTTGCATGCTAA
>CAXBMV010000066.1:0-9469 GCA_963976575.1 uncultured Gammaproteobacteria bacterium
GTGGCTGGACCTGGGCGCGCAGAATTTCAATAATCCGTTTGACCCGACCGCGCCACAAAACTAAATTACGACCTTTACTCAGGGAATATAAAGCTTGAATCAGATCAAGGGGATAATATTGTTCATGCTATTCCTGATATTTCTCACTGCGCTGAAACCGGCTCTGGCTGAGGAGTCCGATGTCGAGGTGATTACTGTCAAGGAAGTCAACAGGCAGAGGTTAACCATAGCCGATCCCTTTATCGAAATGCGTACCGGAGCCGGGCAGGCATACCCGATTACCTATGTTGTCGATCGCGGCGCCGAAATTTTTCTGTTGCGCCGACGTACTGACTGGTTCCAGGTTCGCACACTGGATGGCAGAACGGGTTGGGCCAGTCGTCAGCAAATGCTGCAAACCCTGTTGCCCAATGGGGAAAATTTCGTCGTCAATGAATTGACCGAGGAAGACTTTCCGAAGCGCAAATGGGTGATTGGCTTTAGCGGTGGAGAATTTGAATCGGCGCCCGTGTTCAGTCTGTTTAGCGCGCGTTCGCTGACACCGAACCTGTCAGTCGAAGGAACCCTGGGAAATTCGGTGGGTAGTGTTTCCAGCAGCAGTTTCTGGAAAGCCAACCTGGTTATGCAGCCATTACCCGAGTTGACTTACTCACCTTATTTCACGCTGGGCTTTGGCAAGATTAAGGTGAGCCCCAGCGCCACGCTGATCGTACCGGTCGACCAGAACAATGTTTTCAGTCAAGTCGGTATTGGCCTGCAGCGACACGTCAGCCGCAGTTTTATGCTGCGTTTTGAGACCAACGAGTACGTTGTCTTTTCATCCAGCACCAGCAACCCGAAAAACGAGGTGGTTCACGAGTGGAAAATCGGTTTCGCAGTTTTTTTCTAGCGCTAGCTGCGCTGCTATTATTGCTGCCGCCAGGTGAAGTTGCGGCGCAAAGCGAAGAAGAGCAGAGCGGCTTGATTGAGCCGAAGATCGAGCGCGTCGAATTCGACGAAGCGCTAATCGATTCGGATGATTTCGAGATCGCCCCTTACGTCGGGTTTCTCGCCATTGAAAATTTTCAGACCAACATAGTGCAGGGTGTGAAGCTTGGTTACCATGTCTCCGAGGATTTTTTCGTGCAGGCTTCTTACGGCCTGACCAAGGCAGGGGAAACCAGTTTCGAAAGACTGAGTGGCGGTGCGCCTTTGCTCTCCGGCGATGAACGAGATTTTGAGTATATGTTGGTCAGCCTCGGCTTCAACCTGTTACCGGGAGAAGCCTTTATCACCGATTCGACCACATTGAATACCGTTTTTTATATTTCGGGTGGCGTCGGCAATACCACTTTTGCCGGAGAAGATCGATTCACCATAGTCTATGCTTTCGGTTACCGCAGCCTGTTTGCGGACGGGTTCAGCCTGGATATAGAAACCCGTGATTTAATCTTTAATATGGATTTGTTCGGCAAGGAAGAAGCCACCCATAATCTTGAATTGACGATTTCATTAAACGTATTTTTTTAGCGGAGAAGAAGCATGAATGCTTTGTTCAAACAGACTTTTACCAGCGGCTTGCTCGCTTTGTTCATCAGTATTTCCCTGGTCGGAACGGCCAGCGCGGCTCCGATCTCCGGACCAGCACCGGATTTCACGCTGAAATCCCTGGATGGCACGAATATGAAGCTCAGCGAATTACGCGGCAACGTGGTATTGATCAATTTCTGGGCTTCCTGGTGCGGACCCTGTCGCCAGGAAATGCCATTGCTGAACCAGATTCACAACAAGTATGCGCCATTGGGTTTTACTGTGCTCGGCGTGAATGTCGAGGAACAGGTGGCCAATGCGCGTGGCTTTATCAAGGATTACCCGGTCGATTTCCCGATACTGCTGGACTCCAGCAACCAGGTCAGCAAGCTTTATAAGGTGATTGCCATGCCGACAACCGTAGTGGTTGATCGCGATGGCAATATGCGTTTTCTGCACCAGGGATATCAAAGCGGCGATGAAAAAGAATACCGCAAAATGGTGAAAGCGCTGGTGCGGGAATAACCCGGTGATGTCAGTTTCCAGAATCTGCCTGCTAGCCGCTATTGTGGCGCTGGGTGCCTGTGCGGGCGAACCCTGGGTAAAACCTTACGAGCGTGCCAACCTGGCCGATCCGATCATGAGCTTTAGCCGTGATCCGATATCCTCGGCCTATATTCACCATGTATACGATGCACGCGAAGGTGCCCGTGGTGCCGGTGTAGTATCGGGTGGTGGCTGTGGTTGTAACTGAACGCAATCCAGGGGCCTGAACTGTGGTCGACGGGCAGCTCGCGGGTATTCTCAACAACCTGAATCTGTGGCGGAGCAAGCCACGGCTGCTGGTTTTGATCGGCCTTTATGTGGTTTGCACTAGCGCCGCGGCGGCGGTACTGCCGGAAGAGCGCGGCGATATTCTCTACCACAGTTACGAAGGCGGTGGCGTCAAGATAGATGGCCCGTCGGTGTTGTTGCGCAAAAACTTTGGTGACAGTGTTTCCGCCGGCATCAACCACTACGTCGATAATGTCTCCAGCGCATCGATAGATGTCGTCGTCAGTGCCAGCGAATACACCGAGCATCGCGAGGAAAATTCGATCAGCCTGGATTATCTCAGGGATAAGACGACCATGAGCGTCGGTTATACGCGCAGCGTGGAAAGTGATTTCGACGCAACCACGATCAGCCTGAATATCAGTCAGGATATGTTCGGTGACCTGACCACGGTGAGCATGGGTTTCGCGCAGGGAGATAATATCGTCGGCAAGAATGGCAGTCCGAATTTCGACGAGGCGGCAAAAGTGCGCAGTTACCGCATATCGGTGTCGCAGATTTTCACCACCAATTTAATCATGGCTTTTGCACTGGAAACGATTACCGATCAGGGCTACCTGAATAACCCTTACCGTTCGGTGCGCTTTTTCGATGCTACCAGTGCAACCCAGTTTAGTTTCCAGGACGAAGTCTATCCTACGACCCGCACCAGCAACGCAGTCGCGGTACGTGCGAACTATTACCTGCAGCAACGCGCGGCGCTGCATGCAGGTTACCGTCTGTTTGGTGATAGCTGGGGAATAGACGCCTCCACCATCGAACTGGGTTATACCCTGCCATACGGTAAGGAGTGGATATTCGAAACCAGCCTGCGTTTCTACGAGCAGGGAAAAGCCGATTTCTACAGCGATTTATTCCCCTTTCAGAATGCACAGAATTTTCTCGCGCGCGACAAGGAATTGAGTAGCTTCACCAGCACTACCATTGGTTTTGGAGCTAACTACGAGTTTGACAATAAGGACTGGAACAAGATCAAGCGAGGCAGTTTAAACCTCAACCTGGATTTGATTTATTTCGACTACGAGGATTTTCGCGACCTGACCAAAACCGCGGCCGTGGGTAATGAGCCGCTGTACAGCTTCGAGGCTACTGTTATCCGTGTGTTTTCGTCGATCTGGTTTTAAGCGCCTGCTGCTGGCATTGCTGCTACCCGCGTTTTCGGCACAGGCCGGCGAATGTATCTCTTTAAAAAAAATCGACATAGACGAGCAGGAGCTGATGTCACCCGCCACCCGGCAACAGCTTTTCCAGCCCTTTATTGATGCCTGTATAGATGCTCAGCTGATACGTCGATTGCTGACGCAGATTTCTGATTTTTATATCGCCGAGGGCTATGTCACCACGCGCCCCTATTTGCTGGAGCAGGACCTGCAGGATGGTCAGATCGAGGTTCGCGTACTAAAGGGGCGCATAGAAGCAATCGTCGATGCCGATAGCGGCCAGAGCAATAGCAGAATTGGCAGTGCCTTTGCTTTCCATGATGACTGGCTGAACCTGCGTCAACTGGAAAGCGCGCTGGAAACCCTGCAGCGACCTCCCTCGGTAACAGCCAGCTTCGAAATTCTGCCGGGTGGCGAGCAGGGCAGCAGTATCGTTGAAATCGAGTTCGAGGAAAGTCGGGCGCTAAGCGTCGAACTCGGAGCGAGCGCGCAAACCGGCCTGGACCCTGCCTTCAGCCTGCAGGCTTCGCTGGATAATCCCTTTGATATCAACGATATACTGACATTTCGTAGCAATACGGGTAGCCTGCGTGAAGCTTACCAGAGCAACCGCGGTAGCGAGTTGAACTACTCGTTTGCGCTGGCGGCAAATCTGATTGAACTGGGCTATAGCGAGCTCGAGTATCGCCAGCGGGTGCAGGGCATTAACGACAGTTACCTGTCGCGCGGTGAGTCCCGGGTCAGCCGTATCAGCCTGAATCGCCAGGTACTGCGCAGGCAGCGGCATAGTCTTAATCTGGTCATCACTCTGCAGCAAAAGAATAGCCGCAGCTTTTTCGACGATGTGCTCATCGAGGTATCCAGCTACGCGACCACCCAGCTGCAGGCATCACTGCGGCACAGCTGGTTGCAGCCCTGGGTGCAGTTGACCACCAGCTATGCCTATCACCAGGGGCTGGATTCTCTGGGAGCCAGAGACGATGACTATTACACGCCGGAAAGTGGTTTCGAGAATCCGGCGCGGTTACAGTTCAGCAAAATCATCATAGACAGCATGCTGCAATACTATTTCGATGATCCGGCTTACCTCGCCAGCCTGAATCTGAATCTGCAGCACAGCGACGATATACTCTTCAATGATGACCAGCTAAGCCTCGGCAGTCAGTACACGGTTCGTGGCTACGCCTCCGCGCTGAGCGGTAGCAATGGCGGTTATCTGCGTGGCGAAGTAACCCGGGTAATGCAAACGCCAGGCGGCGGTAAGCGCTTTACCCTGTCGCTAGGCCTTGATTACGGAGAGGTGGCCTGCGAAATAGATAACCATTCTGTCTGTGGCAGCATCTACGGTACAGCCATAGGTCTTGGCCTCAGCGACGCCAATTTCAATGGCAAGCTGTTATGGGGACACCCACTGAAAAAAATCTCCGCCGATGTTGGCGACAAGGACCAGTTTACCCTGGATCTGAGCTGGAAATTTTAATCCCCGCTCAGTTGCTACGCGCTTCCTGATTCATCGCTTCCGCGTAGTCAGCCGAGTCAGGCGCAAAGTACTCGGCGATGGGGGTGCCTATGGGGCCGGCGACCAGTGATGATTGATCTCCGACGGCGATTCCAGCTCGCGAATTGATGCGAATCAAGGTGAACACCAGGATAAGCGCGAACACGCTGGCAATGCCCCAGAAGTAAAAGTCCACGTCGAACAAATCCATAAAGAAAGCGATGATGATCGGCCCGGTCATCAGGCCCACGCCCGATACCATAATCATACTGCCGCTGGCGGCGACTATTTGATGCGGTTCGAGGCGGTCATTGGCATAGGCGATGCAGAGCGAGTACATCGGCATGGCCGCTCCACCGAGCACGAACAGAACCAGGTAAAACCACAAGCCCTGGTTCACCAGGTAAATCGCGGCTACCGAACAGACGATGGCGACAATTGACAGCCCCGCCATGACCGCACGCCGGCCGATGCGGTCGGATATATAGCCTATCGGCCATTGCGACAACAGGCTGCCAAACAGGAAGCTGGCCATGAACCAGGAAATCAGCTTTACGTCGACCAGCACTTCGCTGGCATAGATAGCGCCCAGACCGAAAATGGTGCCATGCGCCATGCCGGTCAGGCAGTTGCCGATAACCGCCAGCGGTGACGCCCGGTAGAGCTCGATGACCGACATTTTGCCTGAGCTCTGGAAACTGGGTGCCGGTTTTGCGGTGAGCAGTATTGGTATCAGGCCGAAAGAAATGATCACCGAGATGAGAATAAACAGATCGATCTGATCCGGCTTGGCGACGTTCAACAGGAACTGGCCGGCTCCCATGCTACCCGTCATGATGACCATGTAAATCGACAAAACCTTGCCGCGTGTGGCTTTGCTGGCGCGATCATTCAGCCAGCTTTCCGCCACCACGTAAAAACCCGCGAAACAGATGCCGGTTAATATGCGCATGAAAAACCAGATGCCGGCATTGATGTACACGCCATGAAACAGGATCGAAATCGAGGCAAGCGAAGCCATTGCAGAAAACACGCGGATGTGACCAACGCGCCTGACCAGATAGGGGGCAAGAAAAGAACCGATGAAGATACCGACGAAGTAGCCCGACATCATGATGCCGGTGGTAAAGGCAGAAAAGCCTTCCATCATTGCGCGCACACCGAGCAGAGTGCCCTGCAGGCCGTTGGCGATCATCATGCAACCGATGCCGAGCAATATTGCCCAGGAGGCGGCGAGCTCTTTCCACATAGTAAATTTTCCGTTGGCTGGCCGCGTTGGCCGGGTAAAAAACTGCACGGAGTCTAGTAGAGGGTTTTTCTCCCGGCAATGCTGGATTCGACGCTTTATGACTTATTTAAGACGCGCGTATCCTTTTTCTACGGCAAAGGCCTGAAGTTGTAGTATCGAGGAGTAATCATCCAATGTAACCGGCGCGAAATGGCGTAAATGCAGGCATTTGCGATGCTCTGCGGAAACCCGTTGCAGGGCCAGGTTGAGCTTTTCGACCAGGTCATCGGCGCGAACCTGGCTAAACGCCTGCGTCGGCATGACCAGTGGCAGCCCTGCGCTGCTGGCGCTGTTACCGATGCTGCGCAGGCGCGCCTTCAATTCGGGAAAGTAATCCAGGTAGAGGCGGTAACTGACGCAATCGATTGCGGCCACATCGGCGCGCCCCTCGGCGACCGCCTGCATACTCTTCAGGTGACCGCCCGATTCGAGCAGCGCGGAGAAAAATGCCTCGCCAGGGTCGAGCTGTGACACCGCGTGGCGCAATACATTCATACCGCTATTCGAGGCCGGGTCGTTGAATGCCGCAATGCGACCTCGGCAATCGGCGAGACTGCGCAGGTCGGAGTCGATGGCGACAACAAACAAGCTGCAGTATTGAATGCCGTCACAGCCGGGGGCGTCGAATACGGGGACGCAAAAGGGTGTCAGCGCATCCTGCATGGAGGTCATCAAGGGGTAGCCGCAGGTGTGCCCGAGCAGCAACTGCGGATCGCGCAGCGCCGCTTCTGCAAAATCAAAACGCAGCCCGGCCTCGACCTGCTGCGCATCGTCAAGCTGTTCGATGAAACGACTGAAAAGCGATTGCCAGGCCTGTTGTAGCGGGGCGTTGAAGGCATACATGCCGCAGGTGATGAATTTTTTTGTGGCGCAATCCATGGCCGCAAACTACCCCTTCCAGACGGCAATTACCAGAGCCGATTGGCATCCCAAAGGTACTGTTACTGTTGGATGCAGTTTTGTTAACTCTAGTAAACAAAAGTGTTTAAGAAAAACTACCATGACTGTTATAGACAGGAGCCCAAGCCTCAAATACTATCCAAGACTGACTTCGAGGAGCACGCCATGCGTCGCAAAAAAGGTCGTACCAGCGCGGCTTCGGCCGAACATCTGGTCAAGCCGAAAGCGCAACAGCTTTTCAATCCCTATGCGCCAATCGAGGCACTGGATAGCGAAGCGCTGGATTTAATCCACGATGCGTCGATGCGTATTCTCGAGGAAATCGGTCTCGAAGTGCTCAACGAACAGGCGCTGGGGCTTTATGAACAGAATGGCGCGCGTGTTGACTGGGACTTGCAGCGGGTCTATCAGGATCGAGCCAGCGTGATGCAACAGATTGCCAGCGTACCCGCCGAATTCACTTTGCACGCGCGTAACCCGCAGCGCAATCGTCTGGTCGGCGGCAATGCGATCAACTTCACCACGGTGGCGAGTGCGCCGAACAGTTCCGATCTTGAAGGTGGCCGGCGTACCGGTAATTTCGAAGACTACTGTAACTTCATGCGCCTCGCGCAAAGTTACGATGTCATCGATTTCTTGAGTGGCTACCCGGTAGAACCCATCGATTTACCCCCGCATAGCCGTCACCTCGACGCAACGCTTGCGGCGCTGACCTTAACCGACAAGTCCTTCGCACTCTATTGTCTCGGTGGAGGCCGGGTGAACGATGGCATAGAAATGACCTCGATTGCCCGCGGCGTCGACCGCGAGACGATGAAATCCCAGCCCAGCATTATTACCGTGGTGAACACCAATTCACCGCTGCGGGTCGACGGCTCGATGCTCGATGGTTTGATCGAGATGGCGCAAAACGGTCAGCCCACCATAGACACGCCGTTTACCCTGTCCGGTGCGATGTGCCCGATTACCATCGCCGGTGCGCTGGCGCAGCAAAATGCCGAGGCGTTGGGCGTGATCGCGCTGTCGCAAATGGTCAAGCCGGGCGCTCCCATGGCTTACGGCGGCTTCACTTCCAATGCCGATATGCGCAGCGGTTCGCCCGCCTTCGGCACACCCGAGTACACCCGCGCCGCCTGGGCCAGCGGGCAGCTGGCGCGTCGCTACAAGCTACCGTTTCGTTCTTCCAACACCAACGCTTCCAATTGTGTCGACGCGCAGGCCGCCTGGGAATCACAGATGTCGTTATGGGGTGCGGTCATGGGGCATGCGCAGATCATCAAGCATGCGGCGGGTTGGCTGGAAGGCGGTTTGTGTGCCTCCTTTGAAAAATTCATCATCGATATCGACATGCTGCAAATGATGGCAGAGACGCTGAAACCGCTGGCAGTGAACGAATCGACGCTGGCACTGGACGCTATCCGTGAAGCCGGGCATGGCGGTCATTTCTTCGCCACGGCGCACACCATTGCCAACTACACCACCGCGTTTTACGAACCGATCGTGTCCGACTGGAGCAATTTTGAAACCTGGCAGGAGCAGGGCTCGAAGACTGCTTTCGAGCGCGCCAACCGGGTTTACCGCAAGACACTGCAGGATTACGAAGAGCCTGAAATAGACGATTCGGTGAGACAGGCGCTAGAGGAATATGTGCGCGAACGCAGCCGCGAACTGGAGTTGTCGCGATGAAACTGGGTGAGCGGGTGCAGTTATTTCAACAACGCCTGCAGCAGGTGATTAGCTATAGCGGTCTCAATCGATCCCATTTTGCCACTTCGATCAAGGTAGACCGTTCCACGCTGTCGCAGTTGCTCGCCAGCGAGAATGTGCGCCTGCCACGCGCCGATACGGTGGCCTCGATCGCCGAGGTGCACGGTGTCAGTATCGACTGGTTGCTGGGCCTGACCCAACAGGGCAACATAGGCACGGATATCCTGCCAGAGGCCTTCCAGGTAGACGATTACTCCAGCAGCATTTTCGAAAAAAACCTGGAATGGCACCGCGAGGCCAGTGGCTACAAGATTCGCTACGTGCCCACCACCTTGCCGGACCTGCTCAAAACCGAGGCCGTGGCTGAGTACGAATTCAACCGTTATGGTTCCGGCAAGGTCGACCAGTCGGTGCGCGACAACCAGTTGCTGTTGCTACAGCAGCGCCACCCCGGCAGCGAACTGGAGACTTGTATGTCGCTGCAGCATGTCACCAGTTTTGCCAACGGTGAGGGTATCTGGCAGGGATTGTCGCTAGCACACAGGCGCGAACAATTGCAGCGCATGATCGATC
>CAXBMV010000067.1:0-9397 GCA_963976575.1 uncultured Gammaproteobacteria bacterium
AATAAATCGTAGGTCGGGGCATCGTCTACCTGAACCAGGGTCGCATTCATATGCGCGACCGAAGTCAGCGCGCACTGGCCGGCGGCAAATGCCAACGGATGCAGATCGATCGCTGTATTTTTGGCCATAACCCGTCTGGCATGCGCACCACCGAGACGTAAACAGCAACGTCCGTGGCTCTGATCGACTACCGCAGCAAACTCACCGACTGCTGTTTTCAGCAAGGCCAGCAATTCACCCGCTGCACGCCCGGATTCGACATCGCTTGCGACTACCATCCACGAATTCGGCCCATACCAGATAACCTGGGTATGTTCGTCCGAGTTGCACAGGCCGGGCTGTGTCGGGCAGTCGATGCCGAGCGCCTTGCCGATGGCTTTGGCGGCATTGTCGTGCTTGCCCTTGAAGCTGAGCAACTGCACTGCGCAAAGTCCCTTGCGCTCTTTCAAGCTAAGGTTTTCGTATTCGACGATGTACTCACCCTTCACAGGTAATAGCGGTGAGACGCGTTCTGGCATTTGTTTTTGCGTACTAGGCACGGACGAGTTCTCCCTTGGGATCGATGAACACGGGGTGGCAGACTTCGACTCTGAGGGTTTCATCGTCGAGCGGGTATACGGCTTCGATTTGTTCACCGTGGCGTGAAGCGCCATCCATCAGCAGGCCGAGTGCGATACCGCAGTCCAGTGTTGGACAAAAAGTGGTTGCCGAGACATGCCCCTGCGACTGGCAAAAGCTTTTCAACTTCACCTTCGAGTCCACCAGATGGGCGCCGATGCGCAGGTTGCGTCCGGGTTCCAGCGACTTCAGGCCAACTACCTGCAAGCGTCCGTCTTCGAGCAGTCCGGGACGTTGCGAAGCCTGTTTTCCGATGAAGTGTTTGTCGCGGTTAGCCATGCCTTCCAGGCCGAGGTCTTTTGCAGTAGTGCGGCCATCCAGTTCGGAACCTGCAACATGGCCTTTCTCGATGCGCATCGCTCCGAGCGCCTCGGTACCATAGGCGGTAACGCCCAGTTCCTTACCGGCTTCGAGCAGCTCCAGCCAGGCCTGTTCGCCAAAATCGGCGGGCACGTTGAGCTCGTAAGCGAGTTCGCCGGAAAAGGAGATGCGGAACAGGCGTGCCGGGATGCTGTTCATGTTGCATTCGCCGACCGCCATGAAGGGGAAGGCTTCATTGCTGATGTCGATGTCGATAACCTTTTGCAACAGCTTGCGCGAGTTGGGCCCCGCCACTGCGATGCCAGTCCACTGTTCGGTGACCGAGCAAAAAACAACGTCGAGTTCGGGCCATTCGGTCTGGTGGTATTGCTCCATGTGCGATAACACCGGGGCCGCGTTGGCCGTGGTTGTTGTCATGAAGAAATGATTCTCGGAGAGGCGTGAGGTGGTGCCGTCGTCGTAAACCATGCCATCTTCGCGCAGCATCGCGCCGTAGCGCGCCTTGCCCACCGGCAGCTTCAGCCAGTTGTTGATGTACAGTCGGTTGAGGAATTCCGGTGCGTCGGGGCCCTGGATGTCGATCTTGCCCAGCGTGGTGACGTCGACTATGGCGACGTTATTGCGCGTCTGGTTGGTTTCGCGAATGTAACAATCGCGCATGCTCTCGCCCGGGCTTTGCGGGTAATAGCGTGCGCGCAGCCATAGACCGGCTTCGATAAAAACAGCTCCCTGTTTCTGATTCCAGTCGTGAATCGCGGTGCGCCGTACCGGCATGAAATCGTAACCCACGGTATGCCCGGCGAAAACGCCCATGGCCACAGGTACGTAGGGCGGCCTAAAGGTAGTAATGCCAACTTCGGGCAGGGGTTCACCGCGCTGACAGGCGAGTATCGCCAGCGCGTTGACGTTGCTGGTCTTGCCCTGATCGGTGGCCATGCCCTGGGTGGTATAACGCTTCAACAGTTCTACCGAATCGTAGCCTTCCTGCGAGGCCAGTTCGACATCGCTGGCCTTGACGTCATTCTGCATGTCGACGAATTGCTTGTATGGCTTGTTGTAAGGGGTTGGCGCGATCCATAAGGCTTCGACCTGGTAACCACCCTCGTCTTCGCATTTGGCCGGCTTTACCGCCTTACCTTTGAATCCTGCCAGTTTGGCCGCATCGCTACCGGCGGCAGTGCCCTCTGCTAAACAGTCCTGCAGCGAGAAGCTTCCCCTGGCCGCACCGGCAGACACTTCCGCCTGGCGTGAATCACCGGGCACAAAAGAAGTAATCGACGGTTCGTAAACCGGGCGCGAGCCGGACTGGCTGTGCAAATGGACATTCGGATTCCAGCCACCGGAAACCGCGATCAAATCGCAGTCGATGCGCTCGGGATCCAGGGTTTCGCCGGTAGTGGAAACCAGTTGCGCGTATTTTACATGCTGACCACCTTCCGCTGAGCCAACCGTCATGCCAGTGATCAGGCGTATAGAACGCTTCTCCAGTTCGGCGGCGAGCGGCGCGTTTGGTTGCGCACGTGAGTCGACCAGCGCGGCGATAGCGACACCCGCGTCGTGCAGATCGATTGCGCTGCGGTAGGCGTCATTGTTGTTGGTGGCGACTACGGCACGAGTGCCGGGCTTCACCCCGTACTGGTTGGCATAGGCGCGAGCCGCTGCGGCCAGCATCACGCCAGGCTTGTCATTGTTGCCGAACACCAATGGACGTTCGGTGGCGCCAGCTGCAATCACCACCCGTTTGCAGTACAGGGTCCACATGCGCTGACGTGGTTTACCCTTTGGCGGTACCGGCAAGTGATCGCTGACCTTTTCCACTGCGGCCAGGGTATTGTGGTCGTAGTAACCAAATATAGTGGTACGCGTCATCACGTGGACATTGTCCATGGCCGCGAGTTTGGCTGCTGTCTCGGCAGCCCATGCGCTGGCCTCCATGCCCGCGATGCTGAATTTTTCCGCGTTAAGCGAACCACCAAGCGCCGGGTGCTCGTCGGCAATAATGACTCTGGCGCCACTGGCGGCGGCAGCCAGTGCCGCGCTCAAACCCGCAGGACCTGATCCCACCACCAGCACATCACAGTGTTCGTGACACTGGTCGTAGTGATCGGGATCGGCTTCGGTAGACGCCTTGCCCAGACCTGCCGCGCGGCGAATGACGTGTTCGTAGACGTTGGTCCAGAAAGACACGGGCCACATGAATGTCTTGTAATAAAATCCAGCCGACAATAGTGGCGAGAACAGGTTGTTCACCGACATCACGTCGAAAGCGAGAGATGGCCAGCGATTCTGGCTATTGGCTTCCAGTCCGTCGAACAATTCGACCGTGGTAACACGCGTATTGGGTTCCTTGCGCGGGCCCGTGCGTAACTCGACGATTGCATTGGGTTCTTCCGAACCAGCGGTGGAAATGCCGCGTGGGCGATGGTATTTAAAACTGCGCGCGAGCAGGTTCACGCCGTTGGCCAGCAGCGCCGACGCCAGCGTGTCACCGGCATAACCCTGGTAAGTCTTGCCGTCGAAAGTGAAACTAATCGGTTTGCTGCGATCAATCTGACCACCGCTGCTATTGCGAAATGGCTGGCTCATGATCGGGCTCCTTTCTTTGCCAGAGGCAACTCGGGCGATGCAGCAGCAACCGAGGTAATTTCGTGGGTTAGTGTATTGCGTTCGACAATAATCCAGGCACGACAGCCATTTTGGTGCTGCCAGTACTCGCTGTGTTTGCCAGCAGGATTGTTGCGCGTGTAGACATAGTCGTACCAGTCGTCGGCCGAGCCATCGTCCGCCGGACGTTTCACCGTGGCATCGCCACCGTAAGAGAATTCATCTTCGTTGCGCACCCCGCACCAGGGGCAGTCGATTCTTATCATGTCATTCCCTCCTAGTGAGCCTTGGGCGAAGCGCCGACGCCTTTTTCGTCGAGCACGCGGCCTTCGCGGAAACGTTCCAGAGTGAACTCGCGGTTCAACTCGTGCGCCTTGTCATGGGCAATGGTATCGGCGAACACCCAACCGGAAGCCGGGGTAGCCTTGAAGCCGCCGTAGCACCAGCCGCCGTTCATGTAGAGATTGTCTATCGGGGTTTTGCTGATGATCGGGCTGCCGTCCATCGACATATCCATGACGCCACCCCACTGACGCAGGATGCGCAACCTGGCAAGACAGGGCATCATGGTGACGCCACCGGCGACGACGTGGTTAAAGGTTGGCAGATTGCCACGCTGTGCGTAAGTGTTATAGCCATCGATATCACCACCGAAAACCAGGCCACCCTTGTCCGACTGGCTGATATAAAAATGACCGGCACCGAAGGTGCAGACGGTATCGACCAGCGGCTTGATCCCTTCGGTGACATAAGCCTGTAACACATGCGATTCGATGGGCAGCTTCATGCCGACCATGTCGAAAACGCGGCTGGAGTTACCTGCCACCGCCACGCCAACCTGGCCCGCACCGATAAAGCCGCGAGACGTTTCGACGCCAATGATCCTGTCGCCCTCACGCTTGATACCCTGTACTTCGCATTTCTGGATAATATCAACGCCGAGCTGGTCGGCACCGCGTGCATAGCCCCAGGCAACCGCGTCGTGGCGCGCGGTCCCACCGCGCGGTTGTGCCAGGCCGCCCTGAATGGGGAAGCGTGTGTTTTTGGAAAAGTCGAGGTGCGGCATCAGTTTTTTCACGCCGTCGAGATCGTGCATGACTGCATCGACACCATTCAATCGCATCACGTTGCCGCGGCGGGCGAATGCATCGCGCTGCGCGTCGGTATGAATCAGGTTTAGTATGCCGCGCTGGCTGAACATGACGTTGTAGTTCAAATCCTGGCTGAGGCCTTCCCAGAGTTTCATCGAATGCTCGTAGAACTGGGAGTTGGGATTGAGCATGTAGTTGGAGCGAACAATGGTGGTGTTGCGACCGGTATTGCCGCCGCCTATATAGCCTTTTTCGAGTACTGCGACATTGGTGATGCCGTGCAATTTTGCCAGGTAGTAGGCGGTCGCGAGACCGTGACCACCACCACCGATGATGACAACATCGTACTGTTTCTTTGGTTCCGGATTGCGCCAGGCGCGAGTCCAGCCACGGTTTCCGGAGAGTGCCTGCTTTACCAGGCTGAAAGCTGAATAATGCATACGCGTCGACTTACCCAGGGTTGTTGATGAATAGCGAAAAGGGTCGCGATAGCGCTGCCGCATGAATCAATCGGCACTTTTCAGTCTACTCGGATGCACCAAGTGTAATCAGAAGGCGAATTCACAGGCAACCGATAAACGACTCGACAGGGCACATAAACGACATTTGGGTGCCATGCTGCACAATGTCTTTGGGCAAGATTAGGGTGCAAAACTTCAATCTATCGCTATAGTTAGGGCAAGCGTTGTGCTCTCGCGAATATTGACACAGGTTTTCAGAAAATCGACCATTCAACAGTACCCCCGCAAATTGGAATTGTACGGCTCCGGTCGTCAGCATGGTATTCCCGGCGCTTCCTCATTGGCAGCGCGGTGTTGACCCTGTTGGTGTGCTACCTCTCCTACGTCTATATCCAGCATGAAAGGGGATTAAATCTCGATGCTACTGCCGAAGAGGCAACCCGCGTGGCGATTTTCTTTGAGCGCCACACAATCAGCAGCTTCCAGTATGGCGATGCCTACCTGAAACTGGTGCGCAGGGAGTATCTCAAAAACTATAATCTCGATGCTGTGCAGGAAGTAATATCAGAAGTGCCGCTGGACAAGTCGATCATCTCGCACGTCAGCATCATAAATGAAGTTGGGCAACCGATACTGATTTCGGGTCACGAAATCAAGCCCGGGTCGACCGCATTCGATCGTGATTATTTTCAGTTTCAGAAAAACACTCCCGGTGACCAATTGCTCATCTCGAAGGCGCAGATGGGGAGAAACAGCGGCTTGCTGACACTGCGTCTGGTAAGGCGTTACCACAAGCCAAATGGCGACTTCGGCGGAGTCATTTTTGTTGCGCTGCAGGCGCAAAACATTACCGAGTTTTTCAATGCGATGAAACTGGGCCCAAATAGCGCAGCGACCCTGGTCGGAAATGATCAGTTTATCCGCGCGAGATCATCCTACGGGCCGGACGGTCCGGGGCAGAATATCAGTGGGTCAAGACTGTGGTCGGAACTGGAGAAAAATCCGGTTGGCGTCTATCGACAGGTTAGCGTGGTCGATAATGTCACGCGCTATTACGCTTACCGCCAGTTGACGGATTATCCAATGATTGTCGCCATCGGCATTGCCGTGGATGACCACTCGACTGCATCGTCGGTAACAGGCATTTACGATTACGCGGTTCCGATACTGACCAGCCTTTTGGTCTTGCTAACCGGCATCTTCCTGCACAGGCAACAGCATTTGCTGGCGCAGATTGCCGAAAGTAATCACTTGCTGGAGCGAACCAATCGCGAAATCGAATCGAAGAATAGCGAGCTGGAAAACCAGAATGCCGAACTGGAGCGTTTTGCTTATACGGTATCGCATGATTTAAAAGCGCCGCTGGTGACCATCAAGGGGTTTGTATCCCTGTTGCAGCAGGATGTCATCGAAGGCAACCAAAATGCAATCAAACGTGACACTGCGCAGATCGATAATGCTGCCGATACTATGGGTCGCCTGCTCAGCGAACTGCTCGATCTGAGTCGGGTCGGTCGGCAGATGAATGAGCCCGAGTCCAAGGATTTGACCGTGCTGGTGAAAGAGGCGGCGCGTCCGTTCGAAATACAGTTCGAAATGCAGAAGATCGAAATCAAAATCGATCAAAACATGCCAAACGTGTTATGCGATCCAGGCAGGCTGCTCGAGGTTTACCAAAATCTGATTCAGAATGCGATGAAGTTTATGGGCTCGCAGGAATCACCACGTATTGAAATCGGAGCGCAAATCAAGGGGGGCTTGTTGCATTGCTTTGTACGCGACAATGGCGTAGGAATAGATCCGGCCTATCAAGAACGTATATTTGACCTGTTCGACCGACTGGATCCGCACGTTGAGGGTACCGGTATAGGGCTGGCGCTGGTGAAGCGCATCATCGAAGTGCACGGTGGCAAAATCTGGGTCGAGTCGACAGGTGAAAACCAGGGCAGCACCTTCTGGTTTACCCTGCCACAGCCCGGTTGATATTATCGCTGCTGTGCTACCTCAGTTGCTGGTATCGATGATGTAATTGACGAAGCCGGCGCTACCCCCGCTGAGTTTGTCGTACAAACCGCGAGCGACTGCATTGTGTTGCTGGGTTAACCAGTAAACTTCGTCCCAGCCTTGATCTCTTGCTTCGCTTACTACCGCCTCGATCAGCGCCTTGCCGGTGCCACTCCCACGAGTACCGGGTAGAACGTACAAATCATTGAGATAGCACACCGGGTTAATCGACCAGGTACTGACATGCGGGAAGAAATGCACCAGTCCGATCAACTTACCACTGCTGTTTTCCACCGCCACCCGGCATTGAATTGAGTGCTCGGGGTCGAGTATACGCCGCCACAGAGCTGCGGTATTTTGCGCGGGCATTTGCGACTCATAAAACTCGATATAGCCGGCCCAGAGCTTTTGCCAGGCATCGCTTTCGTCGGCGTTAACTTTTCTGATGGTAATCAAACTCATTTTTTAGGGCTCCGCTGTCAATCGGGGATCAGTATAATTAATTCTTGCCTGAAATCCTCGTCGTGGATAAAATCGCTGCCCGCTTGCTGCGATGGCGTCGCTGCATCAGAGCGTTTCAAGAACTGTCGTTGTTGCTGTTGAGCAGCGGTGGATATTTTGATCCTGTACGCCCGGATTCGCTACCGGGTGCCAACATTGTTCACCCGGGAATGCTTCGGAGTGAATATCATGTCTCAAACTACTAATAACCGCGTCGAATTTTTCCAGCTGGAAAACGGTGAAAAGGCCAAACTGCCTTTTTCTGCAACCGAGTACGACAACCGCCTGGCCAAACTACGCACGCTGATGTCGTCCGCAGGGGTCGATGCCCTGTTGCTGACTTCCATGCACAACATCGCCTACTACTCGGGTTTTCTTTACTGCTCTTTCGGCCGCCCCTATGCCTGCGTGGTGACTGCAGATCGTTGCGTCACGGTTTCAGCCAATATCGACGCGGGTCAGCCCTGGCGACGCAGCCACGGTGAAAATCTGATTTACACCGACTGGAAGCGCAACAACTACTGGCGCGCGATCAAATCGATCATCCCCGCGGCAAGACAGATCGGAATTGAGGGTGATCACATGACCCTGGCGACGCGCGAAACCATGTCGCAAATGCTCGGTGATATCCAGACAAAGGATTTGAACCAGCAAGTCATGGCGCTACGCATGATCAAGTCGGCCGAGGAAATCGAACTGATCAAAGGTGGCGCGCGTACCGCCGATATCGGTGGCGAGGCGATTCGCGATGCGATCCGTGTCGGTAACCGCGAAATCGATATCGCCATGGCCGGACGTGATGCGATGGAGCTGGAAATCGCACGCGCCTACCCCGATAGCGAGTTGCGCGATTCCTGGGTCTGGTTCCAGGCCGGGCTCAATACCGACGGGGCCCACAATCCTGTAACCACGGCAAAGTTGGTCGAAGGTGATATTCTCAGCCTGAATACCTTCCCGATGATTTCCGGTTACTACACCGCGCTGGAACGCACCCTGTTTATCGGCGAACCCGATGCTGCCTCGCTGAAACTCTGGCAGGCAAACGTTGGTGCGCATGAACTTGGTCTGTCGCTGATCAAGCCCGGTGCCAGCTGTTCCGGAATCTGCGCCGAGATCAACCGCTACTTCGCTGATCTGGACCTGCTGCAATACCGTTCCTTCGGCTACGGTCACTCCTTCGGCCTGTTGTCGCATTACTACGGACGCGAGGCCGGGCTGGAACTGCGCGAAGATATAGATACGGTGCTCGAAGCCGGCATGGTGGTTTCCATGGAACCGATGCTGACCATACCCGAAGGCAAGCCGGGAGCGGGCGGATACCGCGAGCACGATATTGTCGTGGTCGGTGAACAGGTCGTGGAAAATATCACCGGGTTTCCCTATGGCCCCGAGCACAACATAATCGCTGCCTAGCCCTGTTCGATCGCGGCCGTCATCCGTACATGACGGCCGCTGCTTCGATCGGGTACACTCCTGTTTTTCACACAGGTTCTGCAGTCCATGTCTGAAGATTTATCCCATCCTGATGTACGCGCCGCAGTGGCACGCCTGTGCGCAGATTTTGGCGGCCCATACTGGCGCGAAAAAGACGCGGCCAGGGCTTACCCCGAGGAATTCGTACAGGCGTTAACAGATGCCGGTTATCTTTCGGTGCTGATACCCGAGGTTTACGGGGGCGCCGGTATGGATCTCGGTGCGGCTTGCGCGGTACTCGAGGAAATCCAGCGCAGTGGCGCCAATGGCGGTGCCTGTCATGCGCAGATGTACACGATGGGCACGGTGCTGCGCCACGGCAGC
>CAXBMV010000068.1:0-9366 GCA_963976575.1 uncultured Gammaproteobacteria bacterium
CCGATACTGAACATGAAAGACCCCGCCGGGGCGCAGAAAATGCGCGCCATCGTTGAAGAAACCCTCGACATAGTGCAGCAATACAAGGGCTCGCATTCCGGAGAACACGGCGATGGCCTCGCCCGCTCCGAGTTCCACGAACGCATGTTCGGTACGCGCATGCTGCGCAACTTCGAGGAGGTGAAAAATTACTTCGACCCGGGTGGACTGTTCAATCCGGGCAAGATCGTAAAAGCGCCACGCATGGACGACCGCTCGTTGTTTCGCTACAAGCCGGGTTACCAGGTGATGCCGCTGCAAACCGCCCTGGACTGGTCGGATTCCGGTGGTTTCGGCGCCGCGGTGGAAATGTGCAATAACAACGGCGCCTGCCGCAAGGCGAATGTCGGCGTGATGTGCCCTTCCTACCGGGTTACCCGCGACGAACAACACTTGACGCGCGGCCGCGCCAACAGCCTGCGCCTCGCCATCAGCGGCCAGCTCGGCGCCGATGCACTGGTCTCGGAAGCCATGTACGACACCATGGACTTATGCGTCGGTTGCAAGGGTTGTAAGCGCGAATGCCCCACCGGCATCGACATGGCGAAGATGAAACTGGAATTTCTATACCACTATCGTAAACGCCATAAACTTTCGCTGAAAGACAGATTGATCGCCTACCTGCCGCATTATGCGCCGCGGGCGGCGCGTCTTGGCGGCCTGTTCAACCTGCGCGACCGACTGCCCGGCCTGCCCTGGTTGAGCGAAAAACTGCTCGGCTTCAGCGCCCGCCGCAGCCTGCCCAAGTGGCGCGGTGATTACTTCGACGAGCGTAGCGAAACGAGCACAGTTAACCCGGGCCTCAATGGCGAAGTCGTTCTATGGGTAGATACCTTCAACCGCTATTTTGAACCCGACAATGCGCGCGCTGCGCGGACAGTACTCGAAGCCGCAGGATACCAGGTCAATCTGGTCGAGGCGGCCGATGGTGGCAGACCCTTGTGCTGCGGACGCACCTTTCTTGCCTCGGGTCTGGTCGAACAGGCGCGCAGCGAAGCAAGGCGCATGCTCGATACCTTCAAGCCCTGGATCGAACGCGGCATCCCCATCATCGGTCTTGAACCCTCCTGCCTGCTGACCTTGCGCGACGAATTCAAATCGCTGCTGCCTGGCGTGGAAACCAATGCGCTGGCGCAATCCGCGCTGTTGCTGGAAGAATTTCTCGCGCAGCAGCAGCAAGCTGGCAAGCTGCAACTCGCATTAAAACCACTGCCTGGGAAAAAGGTACTGGTACACGGACACTGCCATCAAAAGGCATTTGCCACCATGAGCGCGATGCAGCAGACACTGGCGCTGATCCCGCAGCTCGAGGTCAAAGTCATAGATTCCGGTTGCTGCGGCATGGCCGGCGCCTTCGGCTACGAGGCGCAGCACTACGAGGTGTCGATGAAGATGGCCGAATTGTCGCTGTTACCAGCCGTACGTGACGCCGATGGCGAGACCTTGGTCATCGCCAACGGCACCAGTTGCCGGCATCAGATAGCGGATGGCGCAGAGCGTAGCGCACAACATATCGCCAACCTGCTGCAACAGGCGCTGGCGCAAAAAACCCCGGATTAGGCGACTATAGTCCAGCCAAAACGGCCGATCTGATCGTTTTCAACTTCGATCAGATCGCCGATTTGCAGCGGGCCGACACCACAGGGCGTGCCGGTATAAATCATATCCCCCGGTCTCAACTGCCAGATTTTACTCAGCTCGACGATCAGGGTTTCAAAACCGAACAGCATGTCACTGGTATTGCCGTCCTGGCGTAATTCACCATTTATCCTGCAGCGAAAGTCGAGGTTATTCAGGTCCAGTTTTAGCGCGTCGTAAGAAATGAATTCGCCAAGCGGTGAACT
Organism: uncultured Gammaproteobacteria bacterium; assembly: GCA_963976575.1. Classification (GTDB taxonomy): domain Bacteria; phylum Pseudomonadota; class Gammaproteobacteria. Next base: position 1,884 of record CAXBMV010000068.1, read on the forward strand.
CTGTTCGAATGACTTGGCTTCTTCCCAGGGCAATCCCTGACGCTTTTTCTCGATTTGTATATCGCGCAGGGTCAAATCCACGCCGAGGCTGAGCGCATCGATATGGGAGAGCGCATCCGCCGCCGATATTTCCCTGCCCGGCTTTCCGATACGCACCACTACTTCGACCTCGAAGTGCAGCAACTTGCCGTGGCGCGGAAAATGGATGGCTTCGCCCGGTGCTACCAGGCAGGCGAGCGGACGCATGAATACCACCGGTGCCTCTGGCATCGGGTTTCCCAGTTCCTTGATATGCGCGACATAGTTCTGACCGATGCAAAACACGCGCGCCAGGCTGGTAGTGCTGGACATATTTTATTCTCCTCGAGCAATCAGTCGGGGTCTGATGAAGTTGTCGCAAGCATGCCATAAAGCAAGCATGGCTCTTAAGCTTTTCTTTTACTCGATCGACGATGACTAAATAGTACCGTCCTCTTTACCGCAGCGAGCACAATGTTACTCGCTTCACGGAAACAGCAACTCCCAGTCGCGCGGATTCCAGTGTAGTAGTCGACTGACCGATTAAAACTGGCCGGCCGACGCCTTTGTATCTTTGCAGGCAGCTTGCCATGGTCACTTTTGGGGTAAACAATAGGCGTATACTCCTACCCCATAGTCCAACACGATTAAACTGGAACCAAAGGCAATGGCAGTTCTTTGCCATCTCGCCGCTCATCCCAATCAGGCGATAAGCCGCGAAGAACTGGAATCTTCAATCTGGGCCGGGTCAATCGTGGGATACGATGCACTCAGCAATACCATCAACAAGTTACGCAAGGCCTTTGGCGACAAGGCGCGTGATCCAAGCGTCATTGAAACCATAAGCAAGACCGGCTATCGTCTGATCGCCGAAGTTCAGCAACTTGAGGCAGAAAAAACAACCGAGGCAATGGTTGGCGACGATTCCATTGCGAGTCGGTTGCCGAGAAAGCTGGCAGCAATACTTTACGCCGATGTAGTCGAGTATTCCCGTCTCACACGTGATGACGAAGATTCCACTCACCAAAAGCTGAACGAGTACCTGGACTTATTCGCAGCCCGTGTCGAGTCGAACAACGGCCGAGTAATGCATTATGCAGGCGACGCCATACTCGCCATGTTTGCAGCCGCCATCGATGCGGTGAGCTGCGCGAGCTCGGTACAGCAGGAAATTGCTGATCGCAACCAGGCCGTTGCTGCCGGACGCGGCCTCCAGTTTCGCATCGGTATTAATTCCGGAGATGTGTTTGAAGATCGCGATGATGTTTTTGGCGACGGGGTGAATATAGCGGCACGACTGGAGGGGTTGGCACCACCGGGAGAAATATGTGTTTCCGAGTCGGTCAAGTCTGCCATTGGTCGCAAGCCTGGTATCGAGTTCCAATACATCGGCGAACAGCCGGTAAAAAATATCGATGAACCGGTACAGGCCTATATTGTTAACCCACGAGTCTCCAGCAAATCTGGCCCGAGTGAGGGTTGGTCAGAAAAACCACCTGAACTTTCCGTCGCGGTGTTGGCCTTCAACAACATGAGCGGTGACGAAGAGCAGGAATACTTTAGCGACGGTCTCTCTGAGGATATCACCACAGACCTGTCCAAGATTCCCGGCTTACTCGTCATTGCACGCAATTCTGCCTTCGCCTACAAAGGGCGCGCCGCCAGTATAGCCGATATCAGTCGCGAACTCGGCGTTCGCTACCTTCTCGAAGGCAGTGTGCGCAGAAGCGGCCAGCAAGTAAGAATCAATGCGCAATTAATCGACGCTAGCACGGGTGGTCATCTCTGGGCCGAACGTTATGACCGCGATCTTACCGATATATTCAGTGTCCAGGACGCGGTAACACGGGATATTGTAATGGCTATCGAGCCCGCTTTGACGAGACCGAAGCGGGATCGGCTGGTACAACGGGAACCCCCCGCTTTCGAAGCCTATGACTATTTTCTCAAGGGTCGGGAATTAGCACTACTCGACACTGAAGAGGCCATGCAGCAGGCTTTTACATTGCTGCAGAAAGCTATCGATCACGACCCAACATTTTCCTCCGCCTATTCCTACCTGTCCCGCTGCTACTCGCTCAACTACATCAATAATTGGGGCAAGGCTGAGCAGAGATCCCTGGACAGGGCATTGACGCTCGGGCAAAAGGCAGCCGCGCTGGATCCGCAAAACCCGCACGCCCATTTCACCATAGGTACAACCGCATTGTGGCTGAGAAAGTTCGACCTGGCCCTCGAAGAAATCAACATCGCGATCGAATTAGACGCGAATTATTGCGAAGGCCATGCTGCCCTGAGTATGTACTTCGTCTATACCGGCGAAGCAACAAATGCGCTTAAATCATTGGCCACAGCCATGCGCCTCGACCCGCATTATCGCGACATTTTTCTGCACATACTGGGTCAGGCCTATTTTCACCTGGGGAACTTCGACGAAGCAGCGGATGCCTTAAGGCGCCGATTAATACGTAAACCGGATTCGGATATCAGCCGCGTCCTGCTAGCTTCGACCTATGGATATCTCAATGAATTCGAAAAAAGTCGGCTCGAATGGGAGACCGCCCTGCGCAGCAACCCCGGTTACTCATTAGAAAAAAAACAACAAATACTCCCCTATCAGAATCCTGAAGATTTCCAGCAAATAGTGGATGGATTAAGCCGGTCTGGTTTACTCCAAAGTTGAAGCTGGTAGGATTGTTTATTCACCAGCCAGAGGATGCGGGATATGGGCATAGCAGACAGCATCGAAGGTGGATGTCTATGCGGCGCGACACGTTACCGTGCGACCGGTAAACCGTATAAATCCGCCTATTGTCATTGTGAATGGTGTCGTTCTGCGACAGGTGCACCAGTCTCTGCCTGGTTAATGTACGACAACCACCGTATAGAGTTCATCAAGGGTAATCCAAAAAAATATGCTTCCTCGCCCGGTGTATTGAGAGGTTTTTGCCCTGATTGTGGGACCCCGCTTTGGTGGGAAGGTAAATGGCACGATATTCCCATCCAGATGGTGACTATCGGCAGTCTCGACGACCCGGAGCTTTACCCGCCTGACCGCCATGCCTCCTGTTGCGAGCAGCTGGCCTGGTTCGAGGTGGCTGACGATTTGCCACGCTACCCACATTCGAGCCCAGCAAATCACTGATCCGAGCCGTTAAAGTCACCCACAGGGGTACTTTAATGAATACCTGTAATCCCGAGTTGACAGTTTTTTTATTGAGCAGGCACCAGGTCGCATACCACCACCCGGGCTGGTTCCGCGTTATCGTTCCAGAACCAGTGCTCAGTATCTGCATCCTCAACGATTGCCTCGTCCAGGCCTGCTGGATAGGCTTTTTCGCTGCCCGGGCGCCCTTCTATCCAGGAGCCAGACAGACTCCAGACCAACCCCGGTCGCTTAAAATGATCGTGTCGAGCAATTTGTCCACCGGGAGCCAGTGTAATCTCGCGCAATTGCATCTTGTATCCACGCAGGCCTATCTGAGTCACCATCGAAGACTCGGAAACTATACCGAGGTTTTTCACTTTTACTCCCTTGTGCTCGGTCGGCACTTCTCGCTGGGCCTGAACCGCCTGGTAGGAAAATAATGCTGCCATGATGATGGATAGTGATATTGCTGCCAGGGCTTTGCTATTGGTTTGGTTGATTTTCATGGTCCGTGTTCTCCGTCAATGTAACATTAGATAATGGCAGTGGAGTAAGAGAAAACAGCCTCGTCGGCAGCTTGCCCTTCAAACCACGATATAATTTATACCAGCCTGAAATTATTTGTTATCACCACAATCCAACGGTTTTTCGTTGTTTTCATCGAGCAAAAAGTGACTGAGAATTTTCGTCAATAAGGGGCATAACCCAGGCATTGCCATCTTTTACTCCAGCTCGATTACAGGTAGTGTCACCTGTTGATTACACAAAATAAGGAACCAGGTCCGTAGCTATGCCAAACTCAAAAACCTCTGCCACACGCGCCCGCGATCTCAACATCCCCTTCGCGGGACAGCCAGGTGCATATAACGCCATCACCGATGTGCCCGGCGTACAGGTTGGTTACAGCACCTTGATCAACGATCTGCCCGACGACGATAAGGGAGCGGTGGCGGTACGCACCGGGGTGACTGCGATACTGCCCGACACGCACAGCAAGTTATTGCTGCGTACCTGGGCCGGATTCTCATCCTTCAACGGAAATGGCGAATTAACCGGTGCCCACTGGATCAACGAGGCCGGCTTCTTCCAGGGCCCGATACTGATTACCAATACCCATAGCGTCGGCATGGTGCACCACGCCTGCCTGCAATGGCTGACCCGCCAGCCCGAGTACGAGGAAACAAAAGACCTGTGGTTACTACCCGTGGTTGCCGAAACCTGCGACGCCGACCTCAACGACATCAATGGTTTTCATGTGAAGGCCGAGCATGTTTTCGAGGCTATCGAAAGCGCCGAAAGCGGAGCGGTCGCCGAGGGTAATGTCGGCGGTGGCACCGGCATGCGCTGCTACGAATTCAAGGGTGGCAGCGGCAGCGCCTCGCGGGTGGTATCAATCGGCGGCAAGGATTACCACATCGGCGCGTTTGTGCAGGCCAACTTCGGTCTGCGCAAGGACTTGAACATCGCAGGACGACCCGTAGGCCAGCTTTACCCACAGCAAGGCAACAAGGAAAAAGACTCCGGTTCCCTGATAGTCGTCATAGCAACCGACGCACCGCTGCTGCCCGACCAGTTGCAGCGCATCGCGCGCCGTTGCACGCTCGGCATGGCCAGAACCGGCACCTCGGGTTACGACGGTTCGGGTGACCTGTTTATCGCGTTCAGCACAGCACGGCCGCAAACAAGTGATGGCGATAGCACGGAACAAAGCGCCAGCTTTCTGCCCGCGGAAAAACTGGATTTACTCTTCGAAGCCAGCGTACAAAGCACCGAGGAAGCCATAGTCAATGCGATGGTCGGTGCACAGGACATGGTGGGCCACCGCGGCCACGAGCAGCCAGCTATCGATCATCAATGGTTAAGGTCGTTATTCGCAGCCGACTGACCTCCCGCCGAACCCTCTTGGGATATAGTCATTCGCTGTCGCCTGTTTTTCAGCATTGGATAAACCGCTATACTCGGTGGCCAAAATAGGAGCAAACCAACATGGCATTCGTACTGGCAGTATCCTGGACCGCGAAAGCGGGCAACGAGGCAGCGGTTCGCGAAATTCTCGAACAAATGGGCGAAGCCTCGCGCGCGGAAGCAGGCGTGATCAGCTATACCACGCATGTTGATCCCGACAACCCGCGTGAATTTTTTATCTACGAAATGTATCGCGACGAAAGCGGCCTCGAGGCACACCAGCAAACCGATCACTTCCAGCAACTGGTACTGGGCAAGGCCTTACCCTTGCTCGAATCCCGCGTACGCCGGCAGTTCGTCGATTTTTAATATCCGGGAAATGTAAAAAAAGAACGGGGGATTAAAAATTAATCCCCCGTCCGCTTTATCCGGTTTTCGATAAAGCTCATAGTGCCGCTGGTAGATATTCCTGTATCGACGCGGCTTCCCCGCGTAACCGTTTGTAAGACCTCAGCATTTCGAAATTCTCGTTTCTGAGCCAGGGTTCAAGCAGGTTCAGACTAAATCGATTCCCGGGTACGGCACTTTCTCCCCCGGGCAGACTGGTTACCGCCTTGATTTTTTTATCACCAACCCTGGCAACAAATCGACCGGTGGGCGCGACATCAAACATAAACGAGTCGCTGTCGCTGACACGGACATTGTTCCTGTCCAGTGGCGGGGCTTCGTCTACCGTCTCGAAACCACCATCCACCGGTATGCCCTCGAGTCCCACCAGTGGTGCAGGGAAAAACCCAAAGGCCGGAGGCAGGTTAAAATTCGGCTCGACAGTACCGAGTGGGTGCCGCAGCACGATACGGTGCAACTTACCCCAGCGATAGTCATCCTGGTCGACCGAATGGGAAAGGGCCGGTGCGAAGGCATCCGAGGCCAGCAAATCGAGTGCGTCGGACAAAGATTGCAACACGACCACGTCACGACGAACCGCTGCTTCGGCTAACCCCGGCAGGTTGAAGAAATTCAACCCTGATTCGCCTACACCGTCTCTTTCGAGCAGGTGTTTCAGCGCGGTAACCACTTCTTCCCGCTTGGCTGGCCGGGGCACGCCGGACAGGCCCAGCGCATTCAAAGTCGCGTCGATGCTGTTGGCGACAATTGTTCCACGCCAGGTGGAATAAATGGTAGTCGCCACACTCGCAGCAACATCATTCTCCTGCTTCGCATCATAGCCCTCGGGAATACCGGTTGGCGTGCTGAAATTCCAATCACGCAAACGTTCCACCGCCTCGCTGATACGAGGTTCCGAGATAAATGCCGCCAGCAATGGATGTGCCTCTGCACGACTAGCATGATCATAAGCCTCGAGGATGTAAGGTATTAAAACCCTGGCATCGCTAAGCAAGTTATCGGCCTGCATTTTTTTCATCTGTCCATAGGATATCTTGCCATCCTTAGTAGAGAGCCGCTGCTTGATCATTTCGTTTACCCGGCCCGCCCGAATCGAAAAATTGCGTCCACCCCAGTTCAGGTAAAGCAAGCCACCGTTTTTTCGAAAATCGTTCAACGTATTATTGTCTAGCGTATTACCAGCATGATCATTATTCGCATTTACGATCACACCCGAAGGTGGGTTGACCACTTGCGGCATTTCATCGAAGGGCAGTATTTCAAAAGGCGTCGCCTGCACTTCGGGCACAGTATCGAGTGGAATCCAGCCTTGTCCGGCGTAACCGTTGCGGATCAGGAAAGGAGGACTCAGGTCCGCGCTGAGGTTTTGCAAATCCTCACGCAATGGCAGTTCACCACTGACGAAGTAGCCAATATTGCCTGCCCGGTCCGCATAGCTGAAGTTTTGCGAGGCAAAATCCACCAGTTGCAGCGCTGCCTTGAACTCGTCAAGGTTTGTCGCCCGGTTGATGGCGCATATGCCTTCCGGATCTCGAGTCGCTCCGAAACCTACCGATTGCACGCTTAACGCGGTCAGGGTACCCGGCAAGGGCCCGGGTTCCGGGGCGGTTATTAACGGCCCATTGCTGCGCCGTGGAACTATCAACACAGGTCTGTTATCAACTACCATGAGACTACCGTTAATATTGGCAGTAAAAGTTTCCATGACAAGTTCTATCGACTCGGGCACTCCGTTTTGCAGCGTCGCCAGTCCGCTCGGCGAACTGGCATCCGGCACAATTACTTCGCTGTAGATATCGGTAATATCGAGACGCGCGTTGGTAACGCCCCAGGCAATATCCGGGTTATGCCCGCGAACCACGCAGGGAGCTCCCGGCAGGCTGCTGCCGCTCACCGCGATACCCGGCGCTACCAGGTGGACTTCGTGAAAAATCGACGGGTTATCAAGCCTGAGGTGCATGTCATTGGCCAACAATGGGCGACCCGTCGCGCTATGCTGTGCAC
>CAXBMV010000069.1:0-9338 GCA_963976575.1 uncultured Gammaproteobacteria bacterium
TCTTTGTCTCGCATCCACCGTAAGGTAATCTACCCACTCGATCAGGGGAAGGCCCCTTTTTAATACTAAAGGCTTCAGTATCTGATGTTAGTATCGAGGCAGATAACTCGTTAGCAGATGATTCAACCACTAATTTCGCCCAATCCCCCCCGTCAAAGCTATAACTTCCCAACCAGGAATCTATTGATTGGGATGGAAGGTTGGCGGTTTGCGTAGACGATACAAGCCTACCTAAGCCAGCTCGTTTTGCACTCGGAAAATGTCGCTGAAGTTCTGAGGTTGGAGCAATACTAACGATGAGTGAGGTACCGCAAGTTAGTGGAACAGTACGTGTAGGTGTAGGTAACCAATACCCATGGCCCAAGTGCTCAGCTTCTCTGATTTGAGTTAAGTGTTTTAATGCAAGCTTTATAGATTCTGGTGCATGGTCATATCTCGACCAAAGTTCCCGCATTCTTCCAACATGTGTTTCGTGGACAGTGTCGTTGTTGTTAAGACTTAGACACGCTAAGGCGCTTCTAGCCACTTCAATGGCATCAAGTTCTTGTGATAAAGCTGAATCCATCCAATTTTATTCCTGAGCTAGTTATACTTACTTTTGAGCACGTACAGCAATAGACTTAGTTATAACACGTTGAGCTTTGCTGAAATATAACAACTATATGAATTCAATACATTAACCCTCAACAATTCATATGGGGAGAAATTTCCAAATACCTATCTAATAGATGGCTTCGATACAAGTCGATCAATAATTACAACTCAAATTAAAATCAATAAACTATACATCCTAAGTAATAAAACCTAGCATACTGGCAATTATTTAAATATCCAGACTTACGCCGCTAATGCTTGGCAGAGTGCTGCTGGCGCATTGATGTATCCACAGGAGGGGGGGGGAGACCTTGGAAGGACATTGTCCGGACATTTAAGGACATTTGTCCCCGTTCATATCCCCGAAAACAGGACAGACATGGACACACCCCTTTAGGGGTGTCCTGTCCTGTCCGGAATGAATGATTATTAATCATCACCATCCGTGGTTGTATCGGGAGCTGCAGCAGTAAAGCATCCATTATCTTCAACGACTACGCCTTTATCTAAAAGCGACTTCGAGCTACGGTCGAATTTTTTACTTTTAGCCTGATGAGCCTTTTCTGGACTTGATGAAACGGGATATTCTTCCATACAAGCATCCTTCCAATCCGCTTTTGAAACGGGAGTACCGTTATCACCTGAAAGCTGACTTAAAATATCCAAGGTAAGTTGATCGGTTGCATTGAGGGTTGCAGATTTCTCAGCTGTAAAAAAAGTCGTAGATAAATTGAGGATTGGCGCAGTTATCGCTTTTCCATTTTCATCCTCGCCAATGGTGACTGGTACCAGATCAAAATTTATTGATTTAGGAGGTTCATCATCCTTCATCTTGGTGCAATGTATTTTGATGACACCATTGGTCTGTGAGACCTGATACTCAGCATCCATAGCACCCTTGATTGAGCTGCTTCCTCTGCTCCTGTTTTTATCTCCATGCCCGCTATGATGAATCAGCATGATCGTTGCCCCAGTGGCTAATCTCAGCTGATCACAGTGCTTTAATACGCAAGCTATATCTCTGGAGCTGCTTTCGTCGCCCGTAAAATTGCGATGTAGTGTGTCAATGATTATCAACCGCAGGCCTTCGATATATCTTACAGTATTTATTACCTGGTCTACGCTCTCACTGAACATCAGATCCATAGAGGATGTGCTGCAATGCAGATGATCCACTGATAACCCGTTCTCCTGAATCAATGCTTTCAACCGTTTTGAGAGACCATTTAAGCCTTCACCAGCGATATAAGCCACTTCACCCTGTTTGACAGGCTTGTTCGTCCAATCACGACCAGATGCAATGCAGCAAGCCATTTCAAGTGCAATCAGGCTTTTGCCGCTAGCAGGCTCTCCAAATATCAGAACAGTTGAATCACCGGGAATGAAATCCTCAATTAACCAATCTGTCTGGATGGGTCGATCAATAATTTCGCTACCTTTGATTAACTGGAAAGCTCTACTGACGGTTTGTTTGGTCCTTGGTGGTGAGTAGGTATGATTCGGGTCTTCTATAGCCTTATTAATGGTCATTTCGCCATAGGTTTCACCGGTAGCTGAATGAACCTCATCCCATTTATCACGCATTAATCTGGACTGGCGGAAGATTCGCTCAATCTGCTCAGGCTGCTGAGTGTAAAACGCAATTTTGCTAACGAACGCCAAATCAGCGGTACTTTGGTCATCGCTATAATTTGATGTATCGCCATTATAGAGCTTCAAATTGTCTGAACCGTTACTGGCACTGAACATCTTTTGAAGCACCGCCTCATCATTCAACCCCTCAACTTCTGTGGTTGCATAGGAAGCCTCATTCGAGGCAGTGAAAAATTTACCGTCGCTGGGGCCAACTTGGGTCTGGTTATCCCAGTTCATGAATTTGGATAGTATTTTCATAGCTCTCCCCAATTCACTGATGCAATGGGGGAGTCAACATATACATTTCCAGTGATGGTGAAATAGCGACCATCGAAGTAGATTTCGAGTGCTGAACCATCAGGGAAATTTTGTTTATGTTTGGGGATTGAGGGTATATCAATCAGCGTGTAGTAAAGATGAAGCCCGTCACCAGAAGGGCTAATCTCTGCGTATGTGGTGGGCAGTTCGGATAGCAGCTTCTCTGCCCACTCACATAACTTTTCATCCTTCAATACATGATCCAGGTCGATGAACAGAAATGGGTCATCACTTGTAAGCACAAAGCCGATCTGTTCACTTGCTGCCATAGCGTCTTCATAACAACGCCATGTGGTGGGGTCTTGGGCATTAATGGTATGACCGTTGACGTTTACTGGTGGTTTGGTGTGTTTTCCATCTCGCTCGATAATGGCGTAGTTAACGAACTGATCACATTCGATCAGGGCATTACATAACGTTTCAAATTTCTGCATGTTTTTCACCTGTGGTTCGTGAAAAACCAGATCCTTTTTCAGAATTGAGTTATAATTGTTTGCGATCAAGCGAACAACTAAGCCCGATTCTGATATTCAGGTCGGGCTTTTTATTGGTTACCGTGCGCTAGATCTTCTGCGTCTCGAGATTGGATGCGTGAATCAATCCAGTCTAAAACTTCGCTCTTTACCCAGGCTACAGAAGTTCCTCCAGGAACAAGGTGAACACTTTTTGGAAATAATCCCTTGCTGCACAATTCATAGGTATAACTTTTTGATAGCCCTGTTAGCTCTAGTACCGACCTAATACGAATAAACTTTGGGATTTGATCATTTTCTTGTTCGAGCAGATCGCGCCCATTTTTGCTTTGATACATTTTATACTCCTGTTCATCTGATAAATTCTGGAGCTGCTTATGCAGTCCTTCTCAGAATTTTTGCAGGAATATAATGAAACTGTGATTAGGCTAGAGCCTGAGGCTCAGTAGAATTCGAGGATTAATATCTACTAAACTGTTGAATTATATAAGATTCAAAGGGTGAGGTGATTTTTACTTTTTTATTGGTTTCTCGAGTCCTATTACAACAGACAATCGTTTAATTGCAGCTTCAGAAAATTTTTTATTTTTAGAATATTTATTCAACCAACTACTAATACGATTTTCTCGACTCATATCTTGATTGCCGTACTTTTCAATATAGATAGCCTGATGCAATTGAATCGCTAGATCCAGTTCAGGGGCGTAATGCTCATGGCTCTTATCCTGGTAGGGCGGCACATCCTGGATTGCAGATATATCAGACCTTTCGAAATAAATATCGTCAAAGCCCAACACAATTGGTTTAAGGTCAAATCCATCGGCCTCAGCACCGCAATACAGCTTATCGCCATGTGCAAATCTCAAGACAGATATCATATTTCCATCAACCACATCTGCTTCAAGAATCTTTTTACCAGGTCCCTCAATGACCATAGTAGGGGCTCCATCGACATACGGGATCTCGTCTCCGTCCTGATTTATAGGTCGCATTGCATACCCATCTGATTCTGTGGCATCAACATTAACGTCAAAATAGGTAGTTAGTTTTTCCACTTTCATCAGCCAATGGATGACGTGATCACTGGGCTTATTGGGCACCTCCAGTAGCTGAGAAGCTTCGCCCAAGAAAATTTTGTCTGACAGCTTCATGACGCTTTCAACTGGTCCAAATAATCAGCCCATTCCTGCATCATAGCTACTCGTTTATCCATCCATTGAGCCTTGTTGTAGGTCGCTCGAATTCGATCCTTGCTCATATGCGCCATCTGTAACTCGATTACATCAGAGTTATACCCTTTTTCATTTAACAATGTACTGGCTGTATGCCTGAAGCCATGACTTGTCATGAAATCTTTCCCATATGGTTCGCCTGTTTCTGAATCGACAACAGTCTGTATTGCCTTTGTGGTGGTGTTTTCAGACATGGGCTTGCCGTTACCACGGGAGGTTGAAAATACATACCGATCATCACCAGTAAGCTCCTGAATGTCCTTCAGAATGGCAATGGCTTGTTTCGATAAAGGAACAGTGTGTCCAATCTTTCTTTTCATTTCTGAGCCAGGAATATTGATTAGTTTTTTCTTAAAGTCCACGTATTCCCAGCGCATAAACCTGATGTTACCTGGACGAAGAAATACCAATGGCATTAGCTTCAGAGCCATTCTAACAGCGTAATCTTGTCTGGGCCGAACCTCATCAAGGGCAATCAATAATCGCTTCAAATCCTCCTCATTATCGATGTGAGCGAAGTTCTTCTTCTCTGCTGGATTAGGCTTGGGCAATAACTCTGGTAACCCATTAGCTGGATTATTCTCTATTATCTGCAGTAGCAGTAGCTCATTGAATACTTGGCGCAAGATACCCGCTACCCTAATAGCGGTTTCCCTGGCACCTCTGTCGGTAATACGTTGTAAGATTTTTAGTAAATCAAGGGTGGTAAATTCATCTACCCGTTTCTTGTCCATAAAAGGGGTCAGATTCTTTTTTACCCGTAGTTTCAAATCCTTGAGGGTTGATGGAGCGAAATTCTGTTTTTTTAACCACTCTTCGTAATAATGGTTAAAACGATTTTCCTCTTTTTCCGTGGAAGCTTTGCGTTCTTGCTTTATCTCTTTTGGATTTAAGCCTTGTAAAACCTTGTCTCTAGCAAGCTGATGCTCATCACGTGCCTTTTTTAAAGTGGTGTCAGGATATGTACCTATTTGATACGTTCCTTGCTTACCGTTGATCCTGAAATGATATTGCCAGTATTTTGAGCCTGTTGTATTTACGAGCAGGTACATGCCTCGACCATCTGTTAGCTTGTAGGGCTTGTCCTTTGGTTTGGCTGTTTTAACCTTGGTATCTGTTAGTGGCATATGCTTTTACCACCAGTAATCACCACTTTGACATGCTGCTGAAGGCCACGTGTGACAGGGCTTTCAAATTAATTGGTGGTAATAACTGATGAGTTATTTGAAAGTAATTTGTGTTATCACCAATATTACCACCATTATTACTGGTTCGCATAGGACAATGTGGACTATATTGCACTATAAGTTGTTGAATTATTTGGTTTGTGGAAAAAATAAAACCCGTATAAGACGGGTTCTATTTGAATATGGCGCGCTCGGCGGGAGTCGAACCCACGACCTTTGGCTTCGGAGGCCAACACTCTATCCATCTGAGCTACGAGCGCATATTTGCTGGAATTGCCTGCTGCGAGGCAGATGCGGCGTGATTGTAAACCAAAGCGCGCTGTTTTAGGCAGCAATACCAAATATTTTTGCGAAATCGGCGATTTTCGACGATAATGCGCTGCAATTTTACGACCCGATATTATTCGTGGAGACATCGCGTGAGTTCAGCTACAAACGAAACTTTTTCGCCCCGTAATATAAGCGTTCTAGGCCTGCTGCTATTTGTAGCGCTGGTGCTGGGTGAGGGCGTGTTTAACCCGAATAATTCACAGCCGGCTATGGCTAACCCGATAGGTTCCAGCGAAGACATCGCGATGCGTCTCAAGCCGGTGGTCACCCTTGAAGAAATGCGTGGCAACCTGCAAATGGCTGCCGCATCAGCGGACGATGCTAACAAGACCCCGGAAATGCTTTATACCGGTGGCTGTTCTGCCTGTCATGCCACCGGTGCGGCAGGTGCACCGAAGCTGGATGACAGGACTGCCTGGATAGGCCGAATCGGTAAAGGTGTCGAAGGTTTGCTCGCTTCTGCGATCAATGGCATCGGAGCGATGCCCGCCAAGGGCGGATCGCGCTACAGCGACGATCAAATCCGTGCGGTGGTCGAATACATGATGGAGAAGGCGAAGTAGCTTCATCCGGGCCCAACAGATTTGCGAAAAGCGGAGCCAGTCTCCGCTTTTTTTATGCGCGAGCGCGATCCTGCTGACGGTAGGAAATCGCCTCTGCAACCTGTACTTTTGAAATACTGGCATCGCCAGCGAGATCGGCGATGCTGCGCGCCAGCTTCAACAACTTGTGATAGCTGCGCGCGCTAAGTCGCAGTTTTTCGATGGCAGCCAACAACATTTGTTCGCTGTCGCTATCGAGCCGGCAGTATTCCTCCAGCGCCTTGTTTGACAACTGCGCATTAACGCAACCCTGGCGTTTCAACTGTAACCTGCGTGCCCTGCAAACGCGTTTACGCACCTCCGCGCTGGCTTCTGCGCGATGTTGGCGCTGCTGCCCCAGTTCGTCGCGTTTCAGTCGCGCCAACTCGATCTGAATATCGATTCTGTCGAGCAATGGCGCCGACAATTTATTGCGGTAGCGATTTAATTGTTCTGCCGAGCAATCGCAACGAGCCATGGATTCGCAGCCGCGCGGGCAAGGGTTCATCGCCGCGACCAACTGGAACTGCGCGGGGAACTCAACCTGTCTCGCGGCCCGGGAAATATGAATCTTGCCGCTTTCCAGCGGCTCGCGCAGTACCTCGATGGATTTGCGATCAAACTCGGTGAGTTCATCGAGAAACAGCACGCCATTGTGCGCCAGCGAAATTTCACCCGGCCGCGGGTTGCTGCCGCCACCCACCAGTGCCACGCCGGAGACAGTATGGTGTGGTGACTGGAAGGGGCGATGCTGCCAGTTCTGCGGGTCAACCGCCTTATGGCAAAGCGAACGAATACTGGCGGTGCTGATTGCTTCGGTTTCACTCATCGGCGGCAGAATAGTGATCAGGCGCTGCGCCAGCATGCTTTTACCGGTGCCGGGTGGTCCCATCATCAGTAGGTGATGGCCACCACTGGCGGCAATCTCGAGCGCGCGTCTTGCCTGCAACTGGCCATAAACTTCGCTTAAATCTACCGCGTAATGAATTTCCGCGGTGCCTGTATGCGGTTGTAACTCTGGTAATGCCTCGCCGGCATTGAGATGGGCGCAAAGCTGCCCCAGCGAGGTCAACGGATAAATCGGCATGTCGCGCACCAGCCTGGCTTCAGGCTGGTTCTGAGTCGGTATGACTACCGCTCGATTTGCCTGCCTGCTGGCAATTAACGCAGGCAGAAGGCCGGCTATAGCACGGCAATCTCCATTCAGAGCAAGTTCGCCAAAACAGTCCACCTGTTGCAATGAAGCGATATCGACCTGCGCCGATGCGGCGAGTATGCCGAGCGCGATTGCCAGGTCATAGCGCCCGCCTTCCTTGGGGATATCTGCTGGTGAGAGGTTGACGGTAATGCGCCTTGCCGGGAAGGTGAAGCCGCTGTTCTGTATCGCCGAGCGTACCCGGTCGCGGGCTTCGCGTACCGCGGTTTCGGGCAGACCGACCAGGGTAAAGCGTGGTAGTCCGTTGCTGATATGAACTTCGACGCAAACTTCTGGGGCATCTATGCCCAGTTGGGCACGACAAAATAGTTGAGTAAATGACATGGCGGAATCCTTTCCTTAAGTAGTGGTTTTACTTCATCGACGCATCCAGTTCCTTGAGTTTGCTTTCGATGGATTCGAGTTTAGCACGGGTGCGCGCCAAAACGCGGGCCTGAATATCAAATTCCTCTCGACTGACGAATTCATACTGCGCCAGCTGTTCCTGCAGCAGGCTTTTCAGGCGCTGTTCAAAATCACTTTTTGCCTGCTGCAACCCGGGTGGCAACAGGGCATTGATCTGCTGCGAAAGGCGGTTAATGCTTTGATTGTCGATCATTATTGCCCCAAATTGGTGCCAATGTGGAAAAAGAGTGCGCAATAATGGTGCAAAACGCGCATACAGGCTCCCATTTTACGTAATATTTGCCAGATTTCCCAGCGCCATCAAAATAGGCCCCGGACTTTTGGGAGATCTATTTATGAAAATCATTACTGCGATTATCAAGCCTTTCAAGCTCGATGACGTGCGACAGGCGCTGGGTGATATCGGCGTGCAAGGGCTGACGGTTTCCGAAGTGAAGGGTTTCGGTCGGCAGAAGGGACATACCGAACTTTACCGGGGCGCCGAATACGTGGTCGACTTTTTACCCAAGGTAAAACTAGACATCGCCATCGACGACGACCTGCTCGATCAAGTCATCGAGGCAATCACTACGGCCGCCAATACCGGAAAAATTGGTGACGGCAAAATATTTGTAACTGACCTGGAACAGGTTGTGCGTATTCGTACGGGCGAATCTGGCCCTGCAGCGCTTTAGGAGAAATAATATGCAAGATCAGATTTTTCATTTGCAGTACGCAATCGATACTTTTTACTTTCTCGTCTGTGGCGCATTGGTGATGTGGATGGCGGCGGGTTTCGCCATGCTCGAAGCCGGGCTGGTGCGTTCCAAAAACACCACCGAGATATTGACCAAGAATGTCATCCTGTTCGCGGTGGCCTGCGTCATGTACATGGCGATGGGTTATCAGATCATGTACGGCGGCGGCTATTTCCTCTCCGGCATTGCCGGTGGTGAATCGCTGGTCGCGGACGCGCTGGCCAGCTCGGCGGAGAATGGCTTCGATGGCGGGGCAGTCTACTCGGCACCATCCGATTTCTTTTTCCAGGTAGTGTTCGTCGCTACCGCCATGTCTATCGTATCCGGCGCTGTCGCCGAGCGCATGAAGCTGTGGGCATTCGTCGTCTTCGCAGTCGCCATGACAGCGGTTATATATCCGATGGAAGGTAGCTGGACCTGGGGCGGTGGAAGCGTCTTCGGCCTCTACAGCCTCGGCGATGATTTCGGATTCCTGGATTTTGCCGGCTCCGGTATAGTGCATATGGCGGGTGCGGCCGCGGCGCTGGCCGGCGTGTTGCTGCTCGGCGCGCGCAAGGGTAAATACGGCAAGCAGGGACAGGTCAACGCGATCCCCGGCGCCAACATGCCGCTGGCGACGCTGGGTACTTT